>CAXTEW010000147.1:0-7475 GCA_964243175.1 uncultured Acidobacteriaceae bacterium | reverse complement strand
CTCAGGCCCGCGAACCAGCGCCTCATGCGCAAAGACTGCTCCGCTGCTGAGATTCACAATGGGCTGAAAGGCCATGGTAAAAGCAAACTGCAGGACTTTCTCGTCCCGGCAACCTGGGCAGCTCGCGACCTCGTAGGCGTGCGGCGAAACGTGCATGTGAGGCGGTACGACTGGCAGCAGATGTTTCGGCAACATTGATGATTGAGCCATGGGCCTTCCTCGTTTCTTAGCTGCCGCCGGCAGACGAGCCTTTCCGCAGCTCCAACGCTCCACTCAGTTTAATGAGCAGTCCCAGGCGCGGTGGCTAACGATTCACAGGGAGCATTACTAAGATCACTTCCTCTCACTCATTCGCATTCTAGTTTCATCGATTGGCCGCGGTGCAGCGTATCGATGTCAACCTCACAGCGATGCACGGCTCTGGTTACATTAACCGCCGGGAGTAATAAGATAATCCCTTTTGGATTTGTTAAGCAAGTAGTACCTCTGCCACTTCAGAGAAGTACGTTAGTAGTTGCTAATAGGTGCGCCGACACATTGGCGAAGGAACTAAGGGGGACGCAACCCTTTGTAAGACCTATACGACGCGCATCAAGAGAATGCCCATGACAGATATCTCCTCACGCTGCAGGCAGCAGCGCTAACCTTTCGCGGGGCCAGGTCCGTCGTTACGGACGTTACCGACTCCTTATCCTCTGGGCCTAGGGCCTAACTCTCTTTAAGAAGGAGATGTCGAGACCGTTGCTCTCTGTCCTGAATCCCGACTGAGGCTGTAGCAATTTGGGCGGTCGTACGGAATTGACATGCTTCGCAGCAGCCATATGGCGTACCCTTCCTCGGGAGTTAGTTCTACAGTTTCTTCGCTATGAAGTTCGCGACTCTTGCAATCGTCTTCGTGGAGCGATGCCCACGCACGTCGACTTGAGCGACCGTGATCCGCTTTAATGATGTTGTTTGGGTACTTCGACGTTTGATGCTTCATGCTCGTCGAAAGCGGGCCACGGCGGGTGGCTTCCATCTTTGCGCTGGATCATCCCCTTGAAGGGAACTCCCGCTGACGCATGTCGTAGGTGATCATGGGGATTACTGGGGCGTCCAGTGTGGATGGCTTGTAAACAGACCGCCCACATAGCCAAGCTGGTAGACGAGAAAGGCCCCGAAGCAAACACTCACCAATCCCGAAGCGACACTCAGGAAGCGAGTGGCTCGAGGCACTCGATCCCCTGCATACACTAGGGGCAACGCCATTGTTGCCGTCATACCCATCATGCCGAGCAGCGTACCTCCGCCGAAGATGAGGAGATATACGATAGCCCACAGTGGATTGTGGATCGTGGAAAGCACTAGCAGGGCAACGGCGGCGGAACCAGCTAGCCCGTGGACTAGGCCGATGGCAAGCGGCCGCAGGAGCTGGTAACTCCAGCGGCGACTCGTTTCCGAGGAGGCAGGCTCATGGGTGGATGGGATGCTCGGCAGTCGCGCAAAACTCAAGCAAGCGGGATCTTCGGAGCTAGGGAGGTCGGCTGAAGTCAGGCCCACTATGGTGTTGCCCGAGCCACTCTGCCCGAGCCTGAAGCGAGCGCCAATCTTCTGCATGACACCAGTGAGATTCAGCAGGCCGAGCAGGATGAGCATGAGGGCTACGCTGAACTCCATGGACAGGCCCACGCGCGGCGGGATGACAACGCCGCAAAGGATGATAAGACACCCGACGACAAAGATAGTGAGCGTGTGGCCCAGCCCCCACATGGAGCCGATGAGGGCGGCCCCGCGAATACTGCGCTGCCTGGTGACAATGGTCGAGATGGCGACAACATGATCCGTGTCGGTCGAGTGACGAATGCCAAGAACCAGGCCCAAGCCGGCGACAAAAAGCGCTGGCCCGAGTTTCTGCTGGGAGAAAGTATGCAGGCCAATCCCGGTGGTCGCAAAGGCACGCACTGCGATGACAATCCCTAGGATGCTCATGAAACAGGCAGATGCAATCGGAAGCCAGCGCCTAGTAAGCGGCCCATCGATCTGGAAGCGGCTCATATATTGTCTTGCGTAAACCATCAGCAGACCAAAGCTGATGAGTACCGTGGCAAGTCCGATGCTGAACGCAGTAATGAGAAAGAATCCAAAGCCAACCCGGTGCAAAGCGAAAGCACTGAGCAGGACGACAAGCGCGGCGGGACAAGGAATAATGCCGCCGGTGATACCAAGAGTTACCAGTTGCAGAAGCGAGACACCCTTGCGGGTGTCGGCGGCATGCATGTTGAACGGCTTAGGTACGGCTGTAGCAGGCGCAACAGGAGCCGGTTTTCTCTTGGAAGTAAACCAGTGTCCGTGCATGGCGCCGGCAGTGTGATCGTGATCCATGTCTTCACCGGTCCAGCGCCGCAGAAACATGTATCCGCCCAGTGCTGCGATGGTCAGTCCAGAAAGCAAACCAAGCCAAGGGTAGAGCTGTTCTGGCAGGATGTAGCGGGCAGCATAAAGTGTGACGCCGCCAAGCGCGAAAACACTCGCCGTATGCGCCATGGTCACTATGATGCCGAGCAGCATGGCATGCCGCGTGGTACCGCGAGAGCCTACCAGGTATGCAGCGACGATCGTTTTGCCATGGCCCGGTTCAAGCGCATGCAGCGCACCCAGCCCCGCCGAGATAAATGCAGCGGTGCAAAGAAACCATAGGCTTAGATGTTGCGTGGTGACTAGCTGGGTGAAAGCATCCCGAGCCGTGCCCTGCCGGTTTGCCTTGAGTGGCATGGGCTGGCTTGGCATGACTTGCGGCTGAGGCGGAGTTACGCTATGTCCGCCGGGCTCCGGAGCCTGCGCCAAATGGTGCGGCTGCGATCCCAGAGCATCGAGTACACGCGGATCGCGCCGCGTCACTCCTGCTGTCGCCGGTACCGGCGCTGCCAGAGCGGTCGAGCTTGCCCTGCCTCGCACAGCAGCCCGAAGTACACCCGCGAGCGCAGGACTTTGCGTCGGCGCTGCCACCGAGGGAAGCGTAAAGCGGGCCGTCGTCGCCAGGTCCTGCGGCGGACTATTCAGCATATCTGTGGGGTAATTACTGAGTCCTGCACTGCGATCCTTGCTGGCTGCTGCTGTGACGAGTGAGAGTTCGAGAGGCGCAACCACTATGATTTCCTTCCAGCCTGCGTGCCCGGGGTAATTGGTGTCAGCAAAGTCCAGGAGAGCGGTACTGCCAGCCACGCCGGGTGAATAGCTGGCGGTAAACACATACCCCATCTTCATGGTGGGAAGGCCGCCGGCGCCGGGTGGGAAAATGACGCCGCTCGATATGGTATGCAGCGGAACCCGGGTACCGTTCATGCTTACGCTTATGCCATGCTCCAGCTCTGCTCCACGAGCAGAGAGGAAGTGCGCCTGGCCTGCCGTATCGCCGGGAGTCAGATTGTATTGCTGCAGCTCCTGGTACGTCGGAATTTCAGCGAGATCGATGTAGTACTGCACACGGATATCATTCTTTTCCAGCGTGATGCGTGAATAGTGGTTGACGCTGAAGTTGCCCATGGGATGTGCAAGACAGGACGGCGCGGGAAGAAGACCAAGGCACAGGGCAAGAAGCAGAAAGAACCTGCCTGCACAGCGCGCGACAGAAGCCCGTTGTTTACTGCGCATCGGCATCCTTCCGGGCCTTTTCGAGAGTCGCCGTACCCTCTGCAATGGCCGGCTGCTTATGCATTGCGTCCAGTTCTCGGGCCGCCGCTTCTGCGTACAGCAGGTTGAAATGAGGATTGATCTCGATGGCAGCCTGGAGCTGCTGCGCTGCTTCGGTCTCATGCCCCAGCTTCGAGGCGATCATGCCCGCATGGAACAGCAGCGTGGCATCACGCGTGCCAAGTCGCAAGGCATGCGGCATGGCTTCCTGTGCTTCTGAGTATTTGCCGTTCTTATAAAGGGCCCACGCCAGCGCGTCCCAGGTGTAGATATCGCTGCGTACTTCGAACTCTTTTCTGGCAAGGGTAAGCGACTCTTCCAGGTTCCTGTCGTGGTCGGCGTAGAAAAGTGCCAGGTCGCGATTGTGCAGTACCTGGTTGATATGTCCCAGGAGCCCAATGTACTCGACCAGCTTGTACTGCTTCTGCGCTTCAGCAGGATTGCCGCTCTTGACGTAGATATCGCCCAGTTCGGACACGTAAATGGGCATAGGCACGATAGCAATGGCGCTTTGATAAAGAACGATCGCGTCTGCATAGCGGCCCTGGTTTGCACGCACCTTGCCGAGACCAGCAAGCGCGCGGTAATCGCCCGGATATACATGCAGGGCCGTCAGGTAGGCATCGGCGGCCTGCTGGATATCACCAGCCTGGTAAGAGAACTCGCCCAGTTCGAAGTACAGCCAGGCCAGGTTTTCGCCAGGCACCTGTGCTTTCACACCTTCGCCGATCGCCGTTCGCATTTCGCGTATGGCACCTGCCGTGTCACCGGATACAAAGGTGAGATAGGCGGTACGCGTTTGCTGCGCATAGGCTTCGCGCGCATCCACGGGCATACCACCCACGGCGGGCTGCAGCCGGGAGTAAGCGATCCCTGCTTTCTCATACTCACCCATATCCGCGTAAGCATCTCCGACGATGGCATACGCGGACAAGTCTCCGGAACCAAGCGCCAGTGCCTTCTGTGCGTAAGTCAGCGCATCAGTGAAGCGATGCTCACCCATGCACACTTCGGCCATGGACTGGAATGCTCCGGTGGCGGAGAGGTCGCTGTGCACCAGGTCGAGCGACCTGGTAAGTGCCTGCTCGGCAAGCTGGTAGTCTTCAACGTCGCCTGTTTCACGGGCGCGTTGAAAGAACGCTGCCCCGAGGCCGGCGTAACCTGTTGCGTCTGCCGGATGTGCTTCAACCGCTGCCTGCATCTTCCGAATGGCACGCGCCGTACCGGTAGGCCTCGGAACCAGCAGACCCGCAGGTATGCCGCCGGTATCGCGACTTAGCTGCACCGACATGGAGGAGTCGGCGATTGCTGGCACAGCAGGTGTTGACTTGGTGCTCGCGATAGCCGTAGCTTGCGTCGGGGAAACCGCCGCAACCTGTGTCGCAGCCTTTACACCGAGCTGTTGAGCGGCCAGCGCGGCATAGGGCGAAGCCGGATCAGCCTGCATGGCGGCAACGAAGTTCTGGGCAGCCTGCGCGCTGTTGTTCATGGCGCGCGCTATCTCGCCTGCGTGCTCGTCCAGTTGTGCGCTGTGGATACCAAACACCAGCGCTTTCTGGATCGTTGCGTTGGCTTCAGCGTAGTCGCCATGGCTATAGAAGGCCCATGCGGCGGCGTCGAGGATTTTTACATCATGCTTCGCTGTCAACTCGTGTTGTGCCAGGCGCAGAGCTTCGCCTGGGTTCCGTGGTGTTCCCCCGGGCAGACCAGCGTCATACAGGATCAGATCCTCATTATCGTTTTCAGGCCCGGTGCTTTCCGCCCGGGCGATGACCTCAAAGCGCGCGAACGTTTCGGCAGACCCGGACTGTCCGGCCTGCTGCTGCGCGCGAGCCAGAAGAAACAATGTGCGACTCTGCGATGCATGGTGTGCCTGATCCGCGGCGAGCTGCTGATCAAGCAGCGCGATCGCCTCGAGCGGCCGGGCCTGCGCCATACGCAAACGCGCCGCACTCACCCGGGTAACAGGGTACCGCGGAAAGACCTCTTCAGCACGCGCGAGTGCCTGTGCCGCGGCGGCAAGCTGACCGGTGTCGAGCGACACATCGGCTATCTGGTTCGCGATCCATGCCTGTTCTTCTGGCTCTATCTGCGGCGTTTCGCCAAATGCCTGGTTCAGGAATTCAAGTGCGCCCGGGGTGTCTCCATACACCACCCTTAACCGAGCACCCAGCATGAGGCCGGGCGTGTTGTTCGGCCGCATGTTCAGCATCCACTGCGCAGCTGTATCGGCGTCCGGGTAGTTACCCAGTTCCATGTCTGCCTCGGCAACGTAGCCATAGATAGTTACATCGTCCGGAACCTTCAGGTTGAGCTGCGTGGCCTTCGCGAGCGCTTCAGCAAACCGGCGCCGCCCCAGCAGCAGCGCTACACCTGTCTTCTGCAATTGCAGGTCATCGGGCGTTAGTCGCAGCCCGTTCTTCAAGGCGAGCTCAGCGTCTGCGTAGTACGCGGGATCGGCGGTTTCGCGTGCGCGGCGTATGTCGGCGAGAGCCAGATCGTTATATGCCTGTGTGCGCCTGGGGTCTGAAGCAATTTGTTGCTTCGCGGCGGCGATGTGCTGCTCTGCCGGACTCAATCGCGTGGTTGTCGCAGCGATAGCTACGTTCGTGCTCGACGCTGTTTGCAAGGCCAAGGCACCCGGGCAGGTAAGACTGAAGGCGAACAAAAAGGCAGGTAGCTTATGCATCGAAGGAGACCTTTAACCAGTGACCAGCGCCGTCGTAAACTCCCGTACACTTCGCGGCAGCGGGTAGGCGGCCGCGAAGTGTACGCGTGGGAGGAATGGTATTCCGTTACTGCACCGGGCAGGTCGTGTTGCCGCCCTGGTCTGCAGGTGGTGCTGCGTTGGTGTTGGCGCTCTGCAGCGTGGGTTGCGTTCCACAACCAACTTCGGAGGGATCGACGTGACGGCTGTCACGACCGCTGTAGGCGTAGTGGACGTAAGGGAAGGTTTCCTGCGTCGGCACATCGGGAGCGTTCACTCCGTCACCGATCGAGTTATTAGGAAACACGTTGAACTTGGGATTGAGAACGCCGCCACCGACAACGCGTGCCGCGATATCTGTGACGTCATCTGTGAGGCGACGGCCATTCGGGAAGCCTGCCAGGTCACCGGCAAGCACGCCCATCCGTTTGCGTTGAGCTAGAGGCGTGGGAGGGATGCCCGTGTTGAGACGCAGCAGGTCAGCATATGGACCGGGAGGTGTGCCGGCGGCCGCTATGGGAGCTACATATGTCAGCAGGACCGCGAGATCGGTGCGCGGCGGTGGAGGAATGTTAATCCCGTAGACGGCATTCAGGATACGGGCAAGCGTTGGATCGGCGGCGAATGGAAGAAAGAGTGCGTCGTCTTTCGGCTGGCTCATGCTCCAGCGATCCTTGTACCCGGTGCCAATGATGAGCTCATTGACGAGCGGATTCGCGAGCCGCTGAATCTGGTAGTAGTTACCCGAGTTGATTGCTGTGTCTGGTGCCCGGCGGATCGTGACCTGTGGTCGCGATGTGGTTGCCCAGGAGCCGATGGTTGCTTTCGGATCGGTGGCGGCGTGCTGCTGGCCATCGCTGGTCAGCATGGCGATCGGCACTTCGATCACGATGGTGTTGACGTTGAAGCCCGAGAGAGAATCCGGCGCGATATTGGTGTGGTCGTCGGCATCCTGTGAGGCACTCAGAACCCCGGCTACGCCCGAACCTGGATTCGCGCGGAAGTTGAAACTGTCAAACGCAGCGCCGAGATCGATAAAGAACGGATCAGCAACTGTGCCCGCAAAAACACGGATGTCGCCGGAACTGTTCGCACCATT
>CAXTEW010000146.1:0-7498 GCA_964243175.1 uncultured Acidobacteriaceae bacterium | reverse complement strand
TGGACAATTCGCTTTGACGCGCTTGACGGCTGGGTAACCCACAGCGCTCCTGGAATGACCCTTGTCGAGTTACTAGCTGTGTGGCTCATCTCAAAGGCGCGACAGGATGGTAAAAAGACCAGCAGGTTGTGAGTCAAACGACACGCTGAAATGACTCTGCAGGTCTGGCGCCCGTAACACATCTGCTGCTCCTCCTTCGCAGAAAACGGGATCCTGCACCATCTTGATAAAAATCACCCGCTCGTCGGAGGAAACGATGGTCGATGCGATGTTCAAGACCTCATTCAGCGCATCGCGCAAGGATTCATCCATGGGGGTTTCCAGCGCCCGTTCAACAGCCGTCTCCGTGGGCAGCCCAAGAAGCGCGCCAGCCAGAGAACCCATGAGAGCCAGGTCGGCACGCACCACCATCGCGCGCTTGGTCATTACCTCTTCATAAATCCCGAAAACTTTCCTGCCCTTGGCCTCTGCAGGATGCAGCACCAGGGACACGGCGACATCCTTGCCTACTAAGTTAGTGAAGAGCTGTGTTATGGCAAAAGGTGTCGGTTCAGCCATGTCTATCTATCTCCAAGGATCGGATCTAGGGCGTTCTGCACATCTTCCGAGCTGAATGGCTTGGTGATAAGAAAGTTTGCACCGCATTCCACGGCCAGGTTCTTGATTTCTATCGATGCTTCTGAAGTGATGAAGCCGAAAGGGATCATGATCTTGTTGGCCCGCACGCTTCGCAGAAAGTCGATACCCGACATGACCGGCATATTCCAATCAGAGAGGATCACCCTTGGTTTTTCCTTGCCGCCCAACTTCTCCAGGGCCTGGGCGCCGTTCTCCGCCTCATCCACGGTCAGGTCTCTGTACCCTGCCTGCCGGAGCGCTCGCTGCACCAGCAGGCGCATCGTCTTGCTGTCATCTACCAGCAGAATATCCATTTGCATCCCCCGAACCCTCTATGTCCACATGACGTCGCGTCGCGAGAAGCACGGCAGCTTCGAGCACGATCCCCTATCGGCATATGACGATGAGAATTTCAATCGCGCGTGGGTACCAGAGTTTGTTCGCTAGCCTGCTGACTTACCCCTGCTTAGAAGGATGATGACTTTAGGTCGTAGACCAAAGCATTGCGTCGCTTTGGCCTGGACGCATTTGCCTCCCGTGGAGCAATAATCTAGCTTAAAGGCTCATCCATGTGGATGGGTTGTCGAAGTCCTGGTCCTTCGCCGCTGAGGAGAGACCAGGCTTTGGCCGGGAAGTGACGACGTCGTATGTGCGCGGCAAGTCGCTGGCGCAACGATAGCCCATCGTTCTACGAGCCAGCGGTGTACCTGAGGGAGATGGTTCTTCTAATAAACGAGATCACTGAATCATGGGCTGATTTTCCAAGTTGCGAAGGTCGTAGGCGGACAGCTTGCCAGAGAACTATCGTCGCGCCAAGTGCAGTCGCGCCTGAGTCACACGCGCCATGGGACAGCCGTGGGGTTTCACTGTCGTGGCTGATGGGATACGCACCCTTGCTCAGCGGAGCGCACAAGCTGCAGAGAACACCGCCCTTCGGATCGAAGACTTTCTGACTAAGCGAACGAGAGTCAAGGCAGGGTCGACCAGCTAACTCCTGCCACGCACGCCGTCATCGAAGACGCGGGACAGGCTACGGTGGTGGCTGCGAAGTAAGTTTGGGTCAGTGAAGAGCATGACGGTGCATCGATCCGATCGCTAATCGATTGGCCAGGTGAGTTAGTCAGCCCGACGTCATCCGACGTCCGCCGCCTGAGCATGTCTGGTGCGGGCTCCGGGCGAAGCGCCTTGTTCGGCAAGCTCTGCGGGCGCAGACCCATTTTTCATCGGTCGCTCCTGGGTCTCCATATGGCGTTCGCCTTCCATGCCGGGCGCGCGTCTTCCTGTGCCACGTGGTAGCCGACATCCAGCAGCACCTGCAAATCCTCGACGGCGCCAGCAAGGTCCCAGTCAGGTTTCACCACGTCTGATGGCTGGTGGTAGTCGTGGTTGATGTATTCGTTTCTCCTGTCCAGCCCGAACGTGGAAGGGCGGCCCAGGTAGTCGATACCTGGGCTGGTCTCGAGTGAAGGCACTCCGCCCCTGGCGAACTCGTAATGATCGGAACGGAAGAAGAATCCCTGCTCCGGCGCCGTATCCCCGGTAAGAACCCGGCCTTGCGCGTGAACAGCCGCGGCAGTGACGTCGTCCAGTGTCGAATTGCCGAGACCAAGGATGCTGAAATCGTGTGTCCGTCCCCATCCCCAGTTGCTGAAGTAGTCCAGATTGATATTGGCAACTGTCTTTTGCAAAGGATAGAGCGGGTGCTTCACGTAGTAGCGAGCGCCGAGAAGCCCTTTTTCTTCCGCTGTCGGCCACAGGAAGAGCATGGTCCGTCGTGGCGCGGGGCGCATGCCCCTAAAGGCGCGAGCCAATTCGAGTACGCCTGCCGAGCCGGCCGCGTTGTCGCTCGCGCCATGGAAGATCTGCGTTCCCACTTGTCCGTGATGATCCCAGTGACCGCTGTAGATCACGTACTCGTCGCGCAGCCGGGGGTCGCTGCCGGAGATCCTGGCGATGACATTCGCTGAGTCGACCTGCCTCAGCTGGACGGTCAGAGCGAAGGAAGCGGTGCCAGCCATGGCGAGCGCTCGAAAGCCCGGCCGCGCGGCTGCTGCTTGCAGGGAGGGGAAATCCGCACCCGCGGCATGGAAGAGCTGGACCGCATGGTCCTGGGAAAGCAGCGCCTGTGCCTGGAGGTGGTCGTGGTCTCCCGGGCCTCGCAGGGTCATCGATTCGCGGGTGTAGTTCTGGAAGAGGGCAGGGCTTGCCTGCGGGCCCGACGAGATCAGGATGACGGCGGCGGCTCCTTGCCGGAAGGCTGTATCGAGCTTTGTGCCAGTGCGTCCATAAACGGTCAGCGCCCGGCCGAGAAACATTTTTTCATCCAGGCGCGACGGGTCGACCGGATCGGCGACCGGCGGATCGCCACTGAGCAGGATCACGGTTTTGCCGTGTACATCGATGCCCGCGTAGTCATTCCAGTGGTACTCGGGTGCGACGACGCCGTAGCCGGCGAATACCAGGCCGCTCCTCGAGAATGCTACTTTCCTCACCGGCAGAGAGGTCCAGGCGACATAATCCTTGTCGGCGACGAGTGGCACCTGTTGGCCATTCGCTTCCAGCCGCATCTCGCCCCGGCTGAGCATGCCCCAGAGCGGTACCCTTTGCGTCCAGGTCCCATCGGGCGACCCTGGCTCCAGCCCGATGGCGCGACTCTGTGTGACCAGGTATGTGACCGTCTTTGTTTCACCCGGAGTTCCCGGAGCGCGGCCTGCATAGCGGTCGGAGGAGAGCTCCCGAATATAACCGAGCAGGTGCGCGGCCGTGATTGTTGCCTCTGCCTGCCTGGGTTCCGGGGTACGCGGGGTCTGGGCCTGGGCTGCGGATACGAAGGAGCCAAAGGCGTATACGAGCGGGAGAAGAGCGATAGCCACTGTCAATGCCTGATCCTTGCGGTCAACTTTTGTACGTGAATGCTGGGAGTATACCGGGCCCCGGCCGGCGCCGGTGCCGCGAGAGCGCCCGCGTCCCGGCTACATGTCTCCCGCGCAGTGAGCCGCTCGCTTAGGGCAGCCACGTGTTCAGCACTGGGGTGATGAACCAGGAAAGCTCCTGTGTGCTGTGCCGACCGGTGGCGTTAGGCAGGACGCGTTCCGTCGTGGACGTAAACCTGCTGATGGCTGCTCCTGCTCGGTTAGTGGGTGAACGCGGTCTGTGCGCGGATGCCCGGCACCTCGTCCTGTCGCACGCGGAAACAGGTACAGAAGCTATCTTTGATCAGTGAAAACCCACGGCGCACCTGTGGAGCGCCTGGCCATGCAGTGCAAGAGAGCGATGCGGTAGATGTCCCGCATCTCGCCTGCCCGGCTGCCCCTCGGCCCTGCACTCAGGCAGAACCCTAGTGCGAGATACTCGATCCTGTCGCGGTGTTGAGGCTCGCGGCCAGCACGACAATATTTCTATTCGTGGGAAGCGTGATGCTGCTCACCTTCTTGGCAGCGTTCAGAGCCAGGGAATACTCGTAGAGATAGAAAGTGCGGTTATCTTTCTGTCCCTGCCCATTGTCGCGGTAGGCCATGGTCAAGGCCCTCGATTCCCCGGCGTAGGCCTGCGGGGTAAACCAGTCACTCAGGCTCTGCGTGTAGTTAGCGATGGTGCCGTCGGTGTAAGTCACTCGGAAAAGCTGGGCTCCCTGGCTTCCGTTGACCGCCGTCGCCAGCAAGTTCAGGGTAGAGGCCTGGGCAGCGGGCAGGGCAATGACCTTGGAACTCACGGCGTCCATTGCGTTGGCAGGGCCAAAGTAAAACATCATGCCATTGATGAGCTGCGCCTGTCCGACGAGGTCGGCAGAGTATGCCGTGCTGCTGCCGTTCGCTCCACCGTCCAGGCCCGCTCCTGTGAATGCCGCACCGTCCATCACCAGCGCGTTCACGTTGTACGAGGGGGCGAGGTTGACGAACACGGTGCTAGCGGGGGCCGCTACAAGCTTGAGCGAGAGCGAGGCACTTGCCTTGAGCAGGCCGGAGGTTCCTGTAATGCTCACCGGGTAGCTGCCTGCGGCTACTGTGCCAGTCGCGGTAAAGGTAACCGTAGCAGTGCCACTTGCGCCCAGTGGAGCAAAGGCTGCCGTGACACCAGCAGGAAGCCCGGCGGCAGCAAGGCTGACCGCGCCGGTGAAGCCGTTCTGAGCGGCCAGGGTAAGTGTGCCTGAAGCATACGAGCCGGCAGGCAGGGTAAGCGTCGCGGGTACGAAAGCAAGCGAGAAGCTGGGAGCGAACACTGTGAGGCTGATCGATTCGGACGCCTTGAGCGCGCCGGAGGTGCCGCTCACAATCACGACATAGGTGCCCGGGACAGCGGTCGCGCTGGCTGCAACCGCAACGACGCTGCTCGTGGATGTAGAGGATGGTCGGAAGGAGGCAGTGACGCCCGAGGGCAGCGCGCCTGCAGACAGGTTGACCATGCCGCTGAAGCCACCCGCTGCGCTGACACTGACAGTGGTGCTGGCGCTGCCGGACCGCAGCATTGAAAGGCTTGCGGCGGAAGACAGACTGAAGCTGGGTGCGACCACGGTGAGGCTCATCGTCGTCCTGCTGCTCAGGCTGCCTGCCACGCCGGTGACGGTGACCGGATAAGTGCCTGGCGGTGTAGCGGCGCCGACGGTGTAAGTCACGGTGCTCGGCTTCCCTGCGGTGGCCTGCACAGGATTGAAGATCGCTGTGGTCCCGGCCGGCAGCCCCGTGATCGCCAGGCTGGCGCCGGCGTTGAAGCTGCCCTGGGGTGCAAGCGTGACGCTCGCGGTCCCCTGACTTCCGCGGTTGACCGTGATCGAGGAAGGCAGAACGGCCAGCGAGAATGAAGGGGCGAGCGTCGTCGTCGCCGCAAGGTCAGAGATCAGGTGCTGTCCGGCGGGCGTTCCCCAGCCCGTGGTCAGGTCATAAGCTGTCACAGCCGAGTACCCGTTGTTGCTGCCGCGGGTGATGTCGTGGAAGTCGGCAACGTAGCTGGAACCGCCCCCGGCCGCATACAGCAGGGGGTTCAGGAAGCCGACGCGTGGTTTGCCGCCTGCAGCGGCCTGCTGGTTTGCCAGCGCGATGAACCCTGCCCAGAGTGGAGCGGCGGCACTGGTGCCACCTACGGCGACGGGCTGCCCGTTTCCCTGGATCAGGTACATCTGTATATCCGCGGTCAGCGCCACATCCGGGATGTTGCGCATTGTGGCCGAGCCGCCGTTTGCCGCCATGCTGACGCCGCGCTGGTACGCGGGTATCGGGTAAACGGTGCTGACGCCGCCTCCGCTTCCTGACCAGGCGGACTCGGCCTGCCATGGTCCGCCGGCTCCTGCTGTGGACAAACTGCTCCCGCCAACGATTGTCAGGTTGGGGTCGTCCGACGGCGACATGACTCCGCCGCTGTATGCGCCACTATCTCCTGAAGCCTGCAAGACGGATTGCCCCTGGGCTACATACTGCTTGAAAATCTGTTCCGTCGTGGCATTGACAGGACTGAAGCCCCACGAGGAACTGATCTGCTGGGCCTGGTTGTCCGTGGCCATGCGGTTCAGTATGTCATTCGGCGTCGCGCCTTCGTACACCATGATCTTGGCGGCGCCCGGCGCCATGTAGGCAGCCATCATGATGTCGAGGATGACCTCAGTATTCGCGCTGCCGGCAGCACCGCTGACGCCATCGAGAAGAACAGTCTGCGTCGGAACGGCTGGCAGTCCGGCAGCGGCGAAGTTGCGCGGCACATCGCTCGGGAAAAACCCGTCGAACTCGAGGAGACCAATCGTCTGCCCTGCCCCGGTAAGGGTGACCTGCGGAGCATAGGCTGCGCGAAAATCCTTCCCGATAAAGTATCCGCCCGGGCCGCTGCCTGTGATGTACGGCGTCGCTCTTCCACTCACGTCACTTATTTCCCGCGTCCGCAGTGCCATGGGGTGCGGCAGGTCATAGTTATCCAGACCGCTGACATCCAGAACCGGAATGTCCAGCACCAGCGAGGGTTCCCGGTCAGGCGCGTAGAAGGAGCCACGCGTCGGATGGGTGTAGTTCATCATTCTGACGTGGAAGGCCCGCTCAACATCTTCGACGGTCGCAGTCACATCGAGTATGGTCCGGTTGGGATGGGTGGCGGTGACGGTGAGATGGTTCGCTTCCGCAAACTCGATCAGCGCCGCATAGTCGGCTTCGGAGGGACCAAAGGCCGCTGCGAATTCGGCAGGCTGC
The DNA here is from genome assembly GCA_964243175.1 of uncultured Acidobacteriaceae bacterium. Lineage (GTDB taxonomy): Bacteria > Acidobacteriota > Terriglobia > Terriglobales > Acidobacteriaceae > EB88. The sequence goes on along the minus strand of CAXTEW010000146.1, from coordinate 713 downwards.
AGGTACTGGTGATACTGCGGGCTGTCGGGATCGGACAGGTCGAGGAGCAGGGCGTCGAGCTGCGCCTCGTTGCGCAGCGGCAGCCCGATCGCGAGGTTCAGGCGCGTTTGTGCGGCTACTGTGCCACGAGCGCGCGCGCTGGACACGGCGGCCGGGACGTGACCGGCAAGGACCTGCAGCTGTGCTGCCATGGCCGGCCGTGTTGCCAGGGGAGCCAGTGCCAGGAGAACCAGCAGTCCGGAGCCGCGATAGCATCTCCGGGCTGGGTACATGCGCTCGTACAGCGACGATGATACGGTTGCAATCGATCGAGCCATGGGGACACCCTTTGCGCCGACTGTAAGAACCAGGGGAGAGACGCACGTTTCTTCTCCGGCTTTATCGGCAGCAGGGCATGGAACACGAACTTTTCCGTGGTTACCAAAAGGGGAGACGCGGGGATCCCGCCCGCGTGCGGGCTTCGCTCGAGTCAGCGGGTTTCTGCATGCCTCCAGAAGCCCGGCACACCCGCCGTGCATGTGCCGGGCCGGCAAGGTGCGGCGATCTGGAGCTACCCTTTGCTGTGCACGTCCACCCTGACCTCGATCGACATTCCTGGCAGCAAAGGTCTTCTTTGGAGGTCTGAACTTGCAAGGCGAATCCGGACCGGAATGCGCTGTACCACCTTCACGAAATTACCCGTGGCATTCTCCGGCGCGATCACAGAGTACTTC
>CAXTEW010000145.1:0-7510 GCA_964243175.1 uncultured Acidobacteriaceae bacterium | reverse complement strand
CAGCGGCTGGCACGGAAGATTGCCCGCAAACCAGCCGAGCGGACCCTCAGCCTCCTGAGGCTGCGCTCGCTGAACCCGGCACGCTACAGCGAAGACAACGAGGGACACTTCGCGCTGGCAACCGCTTTCTACACGCACTTTACCTCGCCGATCCGTCGCTACCCCGACCTGATCGTGCACCGCGTCAGCAAGGCGCTGCTGCGCGCTGGGGTAAGTGGCCGCGGCGTTCCGCGTTCTGGTGAGCCGGAAGAGTATCGCGGCAGCTCCGCAGATTCCCGGCTGGCAGCAGACGATCGCGCTGGCACACACAGATCCACTCCAATAAGACAGGCGTCACCCGGAGCAAAGCGCAACGACGTCGACGGACATGCGGTCGACTTGACGCCAACCAACAGTGAGCCGCCCATTCCGGTCATGGAGTTAGCCGCGATCGCGACCGAGTCGAGCGAGGCAGAGCGTCGCGCGGATGCGGCAGAGCGCGAGTTGATCGAGTGGAAAAAGATTCGCTTCATGGCCGACAAGGTCGGCGGCACCTTTGACGGGTTAATCCTGAGCGCAACGAAGTACGGTTTGTTTGTCGAGCTGAACGAATTATTCGTTGAAGGGCTGGTGCCCATTCAATCCCTCGGCGAGCTGGATGGCGATCACTACACCTATCGCGAGAACACGCGCGAGATCATCGGGGAAACCTGGGCAAGGCGCTTCCGCATGGGGCAGTCGGTGCGGGTACTGCTGGAGCGGGCCAACGCGGTGGAAAAGAGGCTGCAGTTCTCTATCGTGCCCGGTGAAGAAGAAGCGAATGCACCGAGCCGCTTCGCGAAGTTCATGAAGAAGCCGAAGCTGGCGAAGGAGAAAAAAGGCAAGAAGAGTATGCAGGCCAGTAGCCCGAAGAGCCGCATCCCCGCGCCGAAAGGCACGGGCAAGAGGCCAAAGCGCAAACGCTAGGGGCAACCGCAGGTCCTTCGACTCCGCTTCCTGCGGAAGCTACGCTCAGGATGACCCAGTTCTTTAGTTTGTTACTGGTATGTGGCGGAGGCGGAAGTAGCCCCTGATTACGCGCTGGAGGGGCCAGGTTACGGCTGTGCATATTTGTGATCCCGGATGTCTTGGAGCACGTCGCGTGCTGCTATCTTTCGCGCATGGCTGTTTCAGGCGATCAGTGGTTCTGCACTTACATCGCGGCCAGTCGTACACATACGCTTTACATTGGCGTGACCAGCGATCTGAATCGTCGGATGCAGGAACATCGAGCTGCACTTACAGGTGGATTCTCTTCCTCGTACCACTGCAATCGCCTGGTGTGGTTCGAACGTCATGCCGACCCTGCCGCTGCCATTGCTCGCGAGAAGCAGCTGAAAGGCTGGCGTCGCGAGAAGAAGATTGCCTTGATCGAAGCGGCTAACCGCACCTGGGTGGATCTTGCGAGCTCGTAAAGACAGACCACCCTCTCGCAGACTCAGCGCGACTCATAGATAATGGGTCATCCTGAGCGAAGCGCAGCGGAGTCGAAGGACCTGCGGTTGACTTGTGCCTTCTTGAGCACAGAGGCGGCCAGCCACTTACAACGCGGCGAACGCACTCCGCGCCGCCGCCACCGTTTCTTCCACATCCGCCAGCGTGTGCGCCGTGCCCAGGAACGCCGCTTCGTACTGCGAGGGCGGCAGCCACACGCCCGCCTCCAGCATGTGGTGGTGAAAGCGTCCGAAGGCTGCCGTATCGCTGCGCGACGCAGACGCGAAATCAGTCACTGGCTCACCCGTAAAGAACCAGGTCCACATGGCGCCAACGCGGTTCATCGTGACAGGGATGCCGGCGCGTGCGGCTTCGGCGGCTACGCCATCTGCAACCGCCGCGCTTACAGATTCAATGTGCGCATACACTTCCGCTCGATGCGCTCGCAGGTAGCCGACAGTGGCCAGGCCGGCTGCCATGGCCAGGGGATTGCCGCTCAGGGTGCCGGCCTGGTAGACCGGCCCGAGCGGCGCCAGCATCTGCATGATTTCAGCGCGGCCGCCGAACACCCCGCACGGAACGCCGCCACCCACAATCTTGCCCAGCGTGGTCATGTCCGGAGTGATGCTGTAGCGCTCCTGCGCGCCACCGAATGCCAGGCGAAACCCGGTCATCACCTCGTCGAAGATCAGCAGCGCGCCCTCGCGTTCGGTCAGCGCGCGCAGGCCTTCCAGGTAGCCGGGTGCAGGAGGCACACAACCCATGTTGCCGACTACCGGCTCGACAATGATCGCGGCGATCTCGTTCGGGTGCAGGGCAAATGCTTGTTCTACTGCTGCGAGATCGTTGAAGGGGAGCGCGAGTGTGAAGTGTGCGATTTCGTCTGGCACGCCCGCCGAGCCAGAGATGCCAAACGTCGCCATCCCCGAGCCCGCCTTGACCAGGAATCCATCCGCGTGGCCGTGATAGCAGCCCTCGAACTTGAGGATGTATTTGCGGTGGGTAAACGCTCGCGCCACGCGGACAGCGGACATCGTGGCCTCGGTGCCAGAGGAGACGAAGCGCAGCATCTCGATCGATGGATAAGCCTCGTTGACCAGCGCTGCAAGCTCGCCCTCGCTGGCGGTTGAGGCTCCAAAACTGGAGGACCGTTCAGCCGCCCGCCGGATCGCCTCGACCACCAGGGGAAAGGCATGTCCGAGAATCATCGGGCCCCAGGAGCCAAAGTAGTCCAGGTAGCGGTTGCCGTCAGCGTCCCAGAGGTAAGCGCCCTCGCCACGTTCGACAAAGGGGGGCGCGCCGCCTACCGCCAGAAAGGCGCGGACGGGCGAATCCACCCCGCCGGGCAACAGTGTCTGTGCCCGGGCGTGCAGCGCAGCCGAGCGTTCGGTCTTCCGCATCCATAACTCCTTAGGGGGACTCCTCCGGGCTGCTGAGGGTTCTCAGTGCTTTCTGGCTGGGGCTGTATTCACCGGTGCGCCGGGGTTCATTACTGCCTGCCCCTGCACGGCATCGGACGATCCATCGTCGGATGCTGCCGATGGCCGACCGTTTGTGGTATCAGCAGGTGAGGGCAGGGGCGAACCGCCGCCGCCCGAGGTAGAACCGCCCCCGCCCGACTGCGCGCCACCTCCGCCTGAAGATGCGCCGCCACCCTGGCTGCCTTTACCGCCTTTGTTGTCCGACGTGTATGTCTTGCCCTGGTTGCCGGTCTGTTTCGTGGAACTGCTCGATGCTTCTGACGTGTTGCTCGAGGAACTCTTGCTCCCTGCCGAGCAGCCGGCAAGCAGCAACAGCGTCGCCACCGTCACGGCGGTAGTTCTCCATGTCTGGAACATGATCAGCGCCCCTCCGCGGCATGGTCGCTCAGGATCGATCCCGGCCGTCCACCCTGCCACTCCGGGTGATACTGCACATCGATCAGGCCGAGATTGCGAGCCAGGTTCAGCTTCGCCTGGTTGTACTGGAAGCTGGCATTCACCGTTTGCACCTGGGCCTGCGCCAGCGTCGAGGCTGCCTGGATGGCTGGCAGATTATCCTCAACCCCGGCCTGGAAGCGCTCGATCGACTGCTCCAGCGCCACGCGGGAAAGCTCGGCGTTGCTTTTCGCCACCGCCACCGTCGCGCTTGCAGCCTGCAGATCAATCAGGCTCGAACGGACCTGCTGGCGTATCTGCCCGCGTATGTTGCCAAGCTGAGCGCGCGCATTGCCAAGGATGTAGTCGGTGGTGTCCCGGTCCGAGCGAAATCTCGCTTCCTGAAAGATCGGGATATTGAGAGTGCCGGTCGCTGCGAACGTGCCGTGGTATACGCCACCAGAGATGCCAGTTACACCGTAGTTGCCGTCAAACCTGAGCGTGGGGAAGCGCTCGCGGGTGGCTGCCTTGCGCTCCCACTCTGCCGCCTGTACCTGCTCGAGCCCGCTCTGGTAGTCCTGTCGCGCCGCCAGCGCCTGCTGTTCGGCGGCCTCAGGCGTCATCGCCTCCAGCTCGGCGAAGGGGGCGGCATCGGCCACGCGGATCTCCTGCTCCGGCGCCAGGCCGATCGAGCGATTGAGCGCAATCTTGGCCTTGGCCAGCGTGTTCTCATCCTGGATAAGGCTCTGTTCCTGGGTCTGGTACTGCACCCGCGAACGCAGCTCGTCCAGGTTCGCGGTGATCCCCGCCGTGTGCGCTTGCTGACTCTGGTACAGCACGCCGGCATCGGTCTTCAGCAGTGACTGGTCGAAGTCCACCTGCGAGCGTGCCGCGATGACCCGCAGGTAGGCGATCCCGACATTCTGCACCACCTGCCCACGCGACGACGCAGAGGTCTGCGTCGTCGACCTGATCAAGTGGTTGAGCGCCTTGACCAGGTCGAAGCCGGCCCAGTCGAACAGGTACTGCGAAAAGTAGGCGGCGCCCTGGGTAACGTCTACTCGCACAATGAAGGGAAAGTTGAGGTTGGCTCCGCCTGCCGGCAGCAGGGAGGCAAATTCCGGAAGAATGTCCGGACGAAAGCCTTCCGACTCCAGGTTGAACTGGTGCACGGCGTTTGAGCCCTGGACGTCGATGTTCGGAAGCAGCACATTGAGGACCTGCAGCTTCTGCGCCTGCTGCAGGCGCTCGCCCTGCTTGGAGTAAACCAGGCCCAAGTTGTTCTCGATGCCCATCCTCAGTGCGTCTTCAAGCGTCAGCGAAAGGACCTGGGGCGTCGCCGGCCGCGCCTGGACACTGCCGAGATAGGGGTTGAACAGCGAGCTCTGCGAAGGCAGCTGCACCGGAAAGCCGCCGCCCGAGCTGCCCTGGATCGTATCGGCGAGGCTGGTCGAACTCGAGCCTGCGCCCGGGCCATACCCGGAGCCGACCGAAACGGGAGTCACCGTAGGCGTCGGTGCAGTGGGCAGCAGGGTGCCCTGCTGCGCAGTTGCAAGAGATGCCGAGGTGAGCAAGGCGGCATGCAGCAGAAGAACAGGAGTCGCGGCACGCCGCCAGCCAACGATTCGCCGAACAGCCTTCTGTGGTCCAAACCCCATCCGCGCTTCGCTCCTTGGCCGCATTCCACCCTTGATTGCCCGGCGGCGCCTACCCGCCTCCCATTAGAGTACGTTGGGACCAGAGGGTTGCTGAAAGAAGCGACGCCCTGCCGGCGCCGGCAGGCAGGCTAGAATCAAGCGCGATGCCTCCTCCTCGCGAACAAGTCGCCGACCGTGACGCGGGATCCGGCGCCCTGCCGTCCGCGCTCCAGAGTGTGCTCCAGACACTGCGCCCTTCCCATGCGCACACTGCATTTACCGCAACCATCCTGCTGACAGCCGCCGCATTCGGCTCAAAAATCATCTCGCTGGTGCGGGTCAAGTACATCACGCACCTGCTAGGCAAGAGCCCGGCTGCCGACGCGTTTGCCGCCATGTTCCAGCTGCCGGATACGCTGACCTACTTCCTGATCGGCGGCGCCACCTCCATCACCTTTGTCACAATGCTGACCCGCTACCGCGAGAGCGGCCGCGAGCAGGAGGGCGAAGAAGCGCTTTCCGTCATCCTGTCCACCATGCTGCTGGTGCTTGGCACCGCCGTGGTCCTCGCCGAGTTCCTCGCGCCGCTCTACATACGGACCTTTTTCCCCGGCTTCAACAACGATCCCGTCACCTTCGCGCTCTGTGTGCACCTCACGCGCATCATCCTGCCGGGCCAGCTCTTCTTCTTTGTCGGCGGTATCTTTGGTGCGGTGCTGGTGGCGCGCAAGCAGTTCACCCTGCAGGCCTTTGCGCCGCTGATCTACAACATCGGCATGATCCTGGGCGGGGTGCTCCTGTTCTGGAAGCTGGGCGTCTCCTCGATCGCCTGGGGTGGACTGGCCGGCGTCATCCTTGGCCCGTTCGCGGTCAACGGCCTGGGCGCCCGAGCCACGGGAATGCGGGTCCGGCTGCACCTGGACTTCCGCAATCGCGGCCTGCACGAGTGGGTTCGCTCGGCGCTGCCGCTGATCATCGGCTTCTCGCTGGTCACGGTAGACCTGTGGATCATCTCCTACTTCGCATCGAAGGTGCCGGGCGCGGTCGCCATGACCAACTATGCCAAGCAGTTGTTCAGCGTGCCGCAGGCCGTCGGGCAGGCCGCCGGTGCTGCCTCGCTGCCGTTCCTCGCCGCGCTCGCTGGCAAGGATGGCAACGTCCCCTTTGCCAAGTCTGTGAACGGCTCCGTTTCGCGCATTGCTGCTTTTTCGCTGCTGCTCACGGCCTGGATCATCCCCCTGGGCGGCCCCGCGATCGACCTCTTCTTTCGGGGAGGTCTGTTCCACCGCAGCGATGCCGGCCTGACGGCGCTGTACTTCGATATCTTCTCGCTTGCACTCTGCTTCTGGTCAGCCCAGGCCATCTATGCCCGCGCCTTCTATGCCACTGGGAACACGCTGACGCCGATGCTGGCCTCGACGGCCATCGTCGTCGTCTCGCTGCCGGTCTACGCATTTCTCTTCCACGTCTGCGGCGTCAGAGGCCTCGCGTATGCGTCGGACATCGGGATCGCGATGCAGGCCATCGTGTTCGCCGCGATGCTGCATCGTCGTGGCATGGTTTCTGCCGGCGGGCTCGACTGGGCAGAGCTGGGCCGGTCCTTGCTCGCGGCGCTGCTCAGCGCGGCCGCATTGTTCACGCTGCGGAGGATTCTGCCGGCAGTCCCTTCGCGTTTGGAAGAGCTCGGGCTCCTGCTGGCAAGCGCCGCGCTTTGGCTTGCCGTTTGTTACCTGGTGCTGCGGCTGACCGGGTCTAGGCTGCCGGCGCAGCTTGCAGGACGCCTGCGCCGCAAAGCCGTTTAGCCCTTCGAGCAGGTAAGCAACGCCGAGCATCGCGAGGCCCATCCCAGCCCTGGGTGCAAGCCCCACGAAACACCCGCCACCAAGTGGCCGCGAGCTGCGCAGGCGGTTTTTCTCTTCAAGCAGCTACGCCTGCTGCTGCCCGGCCTCGCCCAGCGTCAGCCGTGCCGCCATCCTGCGTTGCCCGCGGTAGAAGGTGATGGTTACCACGTCGCCGACCTGGTGCCTGTCCATAATGTCGGAGATGTCCTGCGACGAGCTCACCGCCTGGCCGTTGATCGCGACCAGCAGATCGCCACCGAGCAGGATCTGCATGTTTCCGAGGAGCGCGCGCTCCGATCCTCCGCGCAACCCGGCCTGCTGTGCCGCGCCGCTGGGCACCGTTTCCTCGATCAGGATGCCCGAGTTGGCAGCCAGGCCCATCTGCTGGGCCAGCTCCGGGCCAATCGGCAGCGAAACGATGCCGAGCGAGGGCCGGCGCGAGTGGCCAAACTTCTGGAAGTCAGCGAGAACTGCCTTGGCCGTGTCAATCGGGATGGCGAAGCCGATGCCGGCGCTCTGGTCTACCGATTCATTCGGGTTCGTGGCGATCAGCGTGTTGATGCCGATCACCTCGCCACGGGAGTTCAGCAGCGGGCCACCCGAGTTTCCCGGGTTGATTGCGGCGTCGGTCTGGATGGCATTTTCGATCTGCCCGCCCGCTGGCCCGCGGATGGAGCGGATCGCCGAAATGATGCCGGTCGTCATGGTGCCGTTCAATCCAAAG
>CAXTEW010000144.1:0-7516 GCA_964243175.1 uncultured Acidobacteriaceae bacterium | reverse complement strand
GCCCTGGCCGCCTTCGTACTGGTCGGCTTCGGTGACGGTGGTGACGTGGGGGTGGCTGCCGAGGGAGGCGCGGAGCGTGCGGCGCAGGACGCCCATGCCGGTGCCGTGGACGATGCGGACGCGCTGGAGGCCGGAGAGGAAGGCCTGGTCGATAAACTTTTCTACTTCGTCGCCGGCTTCATCAGCGGTGAGGCCGATGACGTTGATCTCGGTGCGCTGGGCGGCGCGTTCTTCGGAGCGGCGGTTGGCGTCGAGCTCCGCGGCGCGGACGGTGATGTTGCGTTTGCGCGTCGCGGCCTGCAGCGGCGACGGGTAGACAGGCGGCGCAGAACCCTGGCTGCCCGAGACGAGGATTGCGGCGATGTCCGTGCGGCGGATGCGCATCTTCATGCTGCCGATCGAGACTTCGAGCGTGTTGGCGTCGAGCTCGCGGGTGACGCGGCCGGACTGCCCGATGCGCAGCTTGACGGTGTCGCCGATGACGGCGGACAGGGGGTCGCGCTGGTGGGCGGCAACCTGCGCGGCGGCAGACTGCATGGCGTTGGGCTTGCGCTGGCGCACCTGCGCGGTGAACTGCTCAGAGAATTCGCGGCGCAGGCGAGCGACACGGCGCTCGGCCTCGGCGGCTGCCTTCTCGCGGGCGGCGCGCTCCTCAATGGCCTGGACGGCTGCCTTGGACTGGGTATCGAGCTCGCGCAGCAGAGTGTTGAGCTCCTTCTCGAGCTCGTGGGTGCGGGTGCGCCACTCGGCCATGCCCTCGGTTTCAAGACGATGCCGCTCTTTGCGGAGGGCCTTTTCCTCGGCCTGGAGTGACAGGCGCTCTTGGCCCAGTGAGGCGATTTCGGCGTGGAGCCGGTCGAGAAAGGCGCCGATATCGAGGGCCTGGGTGGTCATGCGGGCGCGGGCGCGGGCGACGATCTCCGCCGAAAGGCCGAGGCGCGCGGCGATGTTGATGCCGGCCGAGGCGCCGGGGACGCCCTGCCGCAGCTCATAGGTGGGCGCGAGCGTTTCGGCGTTGAAGCCGACGGCTGCGTTGACGACGCCGGGCGTGGTTTCGCCGTAGATCTTGAGCGAGGTGTGGTGGGTCGAGATGATGGACCAGGCGCCCGATTGGAGGAAGTGCTCGGCGATGGCGACGGCGAGCGCGGCGCCCTCGTCGGGGTCGGTGGCCGAGCCAAGCTCGTCGATGAGGACCAGGGTCGCGGGGCCGGCATAGCTGCTGAGCCGGTTGAGGTTGGTGATGTGCGCGGAGAAGGTGGAGAGGTTCTGCTCGATGGACTGGGCGTCGCCGATGTCGGCGAGGATCGCGGTGAGGACGGGGAGCGTGGCCTCAAAGGCGGGAACGGGGATGCCCGACTGGGCGAGCAGGGCGAGGAGGCCGGTGGTCTTGAGGCCGACTGTTTTGCCGCCGGTGTTGGGGCCGGAGATGATGAGCTGTTTCGCTTCGGGTTCGAGGGCGATGGATAAAGGTATGACTTGTCTCGGGCCAGACCCCTCCCGGTGGGCCACCTGCGGTGGGGCCGGTTGCGCCGTTGGCGGGAGAGGGGAGGCGCCGTCGATGCCGGCGCTGGTTTTGTTTGTGAGCTGGGGGGAAGCAAATCCTTCGGCTTCGCTCAGGATGACCCCTTGTTCCTGGGTGACGCGTTGTCTGGTGAGGGAACTGGCCTCGGCCCTAGATGCCTCGGAGTGGCCGCTGGCCGCGGAGGCGGTCTTGCCTGCCTCGCGGCGGGCTTGTTCGCGGAGGCGGTGTTCGAGGAGGGGGTGGCGGGCGGCGACGAGGCGGAGTTCGGCCTGGGGGCCGGTCGTGAAGCGGGGGCGAACCGCGTCGTAGTCCTGGGCAAAGCGGGCGCGGATGAGCAGGGTTTCGACGGTCGCGAGGATGCCGGCGCCCGGAATGAGGATGTGGGACTGGGCGGCGATCTGGGCGGTGATGGCGAGGAAGATCCGGTGGATCTCGCCGAGTTCTTCTTCGAAGAGGCGGACGAGATCGTTGTTGAGTTCGATGGTTTCAAGCGGCTCGAGGTAGACGGTCTGGCCGGAGGAGGAAGCGCCATGGACGACGCCCGAGACCTTGCGCTTGGCCTCGGCCTTGACCGGGATAACGAAGCGATCGCCGCGGATGGTGATGAGTTCTTCCTGCGCGGCGCCGCCTTCGGCCAGGCGGCGCAGGGCAGAGCGGAGGGAGTCTTCAATGGTGCGCTGCTGGCGGTCGACGTCGCGGCGGATGCGGCCGAGTTCGGGAGAGGCGGAGTCGGCGAGCGAGCCATCGGGGAGGATTTTGGCCTGGATCGACTCGACCAGGGGGCGCAGGTCGGCGTCGAGGATGGGCTCGGAGAGGGAGTGAAGGCCGGGCAGGCCGCCGTTGCGATAGCGATCGGGCGGGTTGCGCATGGTGCCGGCCCAGGAGGAAACGGCGTCGGCAAGGTGGAGCAGGGTGCGGATCTCGTCGGGCTCGAGCGCGGCGCCGGTCAGGCGGGACTTGGCCAGCAGTTGGGTGGGATCAGAGACGCCGGCGAGCGCGGGGTGGACGCCCTCGGCAAGCAGCAGCTGCATTTCGTGGACCAGCGCATGTTCGCGCTCGATCCAGCGGAGATCGGCGGAGGGCGCGAGGGTACGGAGCCAGGCATGGCCGAGCGAGGAGGCGGCGTAGGTGGAAAGCAGGGCGAGGAAGCGCTCCCACTCGAGCGTGGCGGGGGCGTACTCGGCGAGCGGCGCGGGGATGGCGGCGGTCAGGGACGCGGGAGGCGCGGGCAGCAGCGAAGGCGAGGACACTCCTCTATGGTACCGAGCGGGAGTGGCCGGGTGCCGACCGGAGTTGCGTCCCGCTCAACTGTTCGGGGGCCTGGGGAGAAGCAGGTCTTTCGGCTTCGCTCAGGATGACCCTGGTCTTGGGCTTGTTTGGTGTGGTTCGGGCTGGCGTGGCGGGAGGGTTGGGGGTCAACCGCAGGTCCTTCGGCTTCGCTCAGGATGACCCTGTTTTGGTGCTTGTTCCGGTGCTTGTTTGGTGTGGATGGGCCGGGCGCGTGGGCGGGTTCCGCGGCTGGCGGCTCCTGATGCATGTCGAAGATGAGCGTGCGGAAGTGATCGGCGCTTTCAAAGGAGTGCACCGGTTGCGAGCAGAAAGTGCCGCGCATCGAGGGCGCGTCGTTCCCTCCCTGAACAGGTTCGCGTACCAGGAAGCAACTGCGCTGCGGGAGCGGATTGGTGGCAATGAAGTAGCGGACCTTGTAGGTGCGAAGGACATCCAGGAGATTGCGCTGGAGGCGAATGTTCTCAAGAAAAGGCTTATCCATCATCAGGCCTTCCGTTTGCACAAGCGGGTCGGGGAGATAGTAGCCGACCATACCTGCGCGATCTCCCATTGCGTAGATACCAGGGTGCGTCGCAGCGAAGTCCGATATATCTGTCGCCGCGAAGTAGAAGGAGTACCTGCCGCTCCGAAGATTCGTGGTATCGGGTACGTTGAAGGCCGTGATGTGGATTGCGGCAAATAGGAAGAGCAGCAAAGCGAGAAAGCCAGTGTAGGGATAGCGCACGACAAAGACGCGTTCGGTGCGAGCGAGCAGAACGATCGCGCTGCCGAGGCCGCACACCAGAAATGGGTACAGGTACCAGCGCCAGACTGGCCAGTCGCTGGTGAACGAGAGGATGGTGAGATGGAGTGGCATAAAGAGGAGCAAGGCCCAAACAACACCACGTTGGCCTGTTGGGAGTCGGCCCCGCCCAAAGAAAGCAAGCAGCAGCACGCTGCAGAGAAGCACGAGTGTGATGGGCCGGGTAAGTGTGCTGATCTCCGGGAAAAACTGGCTCAGGATCGTGTGCAGCGGCTGCATGGTAAAGGTGTGGTGGAAGCGCAGCTGCTTTGCATGACTGGAAATTGGCATGGCTGTGCCGAACCAGCGGAGGTTGAGACCAAGGTAGAGAAGCACCGGTGACATGCCGGCGATAAAGGGACCGACGGCGCGGAGCCGCGTTCGCAGGGGTACATCGGAGGAAAGCGCAAGGTCCAGGAGTGCAAGCACTAGTACGAAGAGCGCCGAATCCAGGCGCGCCAGCACGGTTGCGGCAGCTAACAACCCATAGATGAGGGCTTGCCATGGACGCCACTGGAAATGCAGGAGCCGGTAGCGGCAGAGCGCGAACAGGAGGGGTACGGCGAGCGTTATCTCCATGCCGCCCGAGATGATGACCAGGTTGATCGCCAGGAATGCGGCGATGCACTGCGCTGCAAAGGGTGTCGTGTACTGACGAAGGCAGGCCGCGGCCGAGCCATAGGTCCACAGAACAAGGCCGGTAACGAGTAGCGCGAAGACAATAAAGAGGAGCCGGCCGTGAACGAGGGGAACGAGCACCAGGAACACGAGCATCCACAAGGGATGGTAGCCATTGGTGAGATGAGTGCCGTCGAAAGTTGAGCCCTGCCCAGCAAGGATGTGTCTGGCGACCACCAGGTAGTAGAAGAAGTCGTCCTCGAATACGTCTGGGAAGGCAACTGTTTTCAAGGGGAGGTAGAGGAAAGCCGCCGTGCACGCCGTAAGCAGGAGGGGCACAAAGAGGTACCACCAGGACCGTCGGGTAAGCGATCGCTGCGGCATAGCACCTGGCGTTGGCAGCCTGCTCACGGAATCTGACATTTCCCTCCAGGACATGCTTTCAGGGAGCGCTCTTGCTCCTGACCAGTGTAGCTGGGGCTCGAGAGAGCAAGGTGGCCGAAGACGAATTGGCTTCGGGGTAAAAATGGGGTAAGAAGATAGCGCTGCGAATGAGCGGCTGCCAGGTGGCTGGATCGAACGCAACCGGATAGAAACGCTGCCCCTGACAGGGGCCGAACGCGGTGGTGTCGGTGTCAAGTATGCCAGGCGTGTCTGCCTGCGTTTGTTAAGTGACGCGGGCGACTGGCTGGCGTCGCGCAAGGTAGGAGAGAGAAAACAGCAGCAGGACCAACATGGCACCAAGCACGCTGGCAAAATCGCCGAGTCGAACACTGGGCAAAGTCAATGCATGGGAAACCTGCAAGTCAACCGGCCCCACGGGCAGCCTGAGTCGGGTGAGTCCGGTGGCCTGGTCCAGCGAAAGGGTACCGTGCGTGCCGCCCTTAAGTTCCTCATCCGGGAAGAAGAAGGTAGGTAGCAGAAGTGTGGTCGAACTCGCCAGAGTGCCATGCAGCAGTATGTCGCCGCCCGCAGAGTTCGATTCGATCAGTGTAGGTGGTGGCACTGTAGCCTCCACGGTACTGTGAGCGCCCGGGACCAGCGACCATTGATCCTCACTCACGTGCCAGCCGGCATTGTGAGCATAGGCCGGGATGTACTCAGGTGGGAAAGCGCGCAGCGTTTCATAGGCTGGGGTTTCCCGCATGGAGGCTGGTGCATAGGATGGCGCTCTTAGTCGGAGCTTGAGTGGTATTCGGCGCGCATAGCTGCTGCTGGACCTGGAAACAAAGACGCCCAGGGCAGGAACGGCCATCTGCACAAGCACGAGCGTAGCGACGCACGCGAGCGCGACACGGTGTCTCCTTTGGGAGCCACTGGCAAGACGTGTGACCAGCAGGCTCAGGATCGCAATAGTCTCTGGAAAGATGCGCCAAGGAAACTGCACTGCACGCAGCGGCGTGCCGATCCAAAGTGGGGCGGAGAGCTCAGTCATCGACAGAAGGCAAAGTATCACCAAGCCAACCAGAAGATGCGTGTTCTGCTCCTCCAGACCTCGTCGCCGCCGGCGATTGACGATGGCTAGCACGCACACTGCCAAGCATAGAAACCAGCTTAGATAGAGGTAGCAGTCCTGTGCAAACAGCGAATAGACGTGGTACCGCGCGTAAGTGAAAAGAAAGTTGTTATGTATGTCCAGATAACGATCTCCACTCCAGCCCGCCGGTGTGATGAAGCGCTGCATCAGAACGGCCGGTAGAACGCTTGAACCGGCGAGAAGCACTCCGGAGACTGCGCCGACTACGTTAGCGAGGAGCCCGCGCAGTCCACGAAGAAACAACGCGTACAAGGTCAATATGCAGAAGCCAAGTAGCGCTTGTGGCAGATGGATGCTGGCCAGCAATGCGTAGATGAGGGCCAGCGATCCAGCGCTTCGGGCGGCCGCAGCCCACGATCTTTCCTGCTGGTCGATAGCAAGGAAGAGGAGAGGAAGGATGGCGGTAGCTGCTGTTTCCGCATAGCCGACCCGACCGATGGTATTCAGAAGCATGGCGAAAGGAACGGTAAGAAAAACAAGCGCTCCGCAATCAGCGGATCGTGTGTCGCTGTGGCCGCGCAGCCATGCGCGGCAGGTAAAGAAAGCCAGGAGACGAAAAGCAGCAATGCCAAGAAGCAGGCCTGTTGCGGCGCTAACATGTAGGATGACGGAAAGGAAGGCGGCTACCATGAAGGGCAATCGGCCATAGAAATAGAAAACAGGAGAGCCAAAGCCCTCATTGCCGTCCGGCATCCAGCGAGGAAACAATATTCCTGCATGGAGGGAGCGAAGGTAGCTTTGCACAAGTTGCAGGTTGAAGTTGGCGTCTGCAGCGCCGAGATTGCTCAGCACAGGTAGACCGAAGATCAGGGGCCCGACCGTGGCAAGCAGCAGAAGCAGACGGACCGTCACGCTCCAGGCATAACTGGATGGAGCAGGCGCAAGAGCGATCCGGGTCATAGCAGACGCCTCCTCGTGCGAAGTCGAGGCCCCGAGTGACCGCAACTTCTTCAGCATGCCGATTTTCTGTGCGTTCGACGTCATCTCGATCGCACTCCGAGCACCATGGTACCTGGCAACCAGACATTGTCTGCAGCGGCGCTGCATATGGAACGGCTTTCACGGAACGGCAAGACGAAGTGACAGTGTCGGGCAGCCAAGTGATCCACTGGCGCTCTCCATAGTTACGTTTCACGTGGAACCATCGCAGGACCAGGCTGAAGTTGGCAAACCTTCGTTTCTCTCCGCCCACGAGCGCGTCGCCCACGAAGTGGCTACAGGGCTGCGCCGCCCTTCCGCAGCTACGTAGGCGAAGGAGATTATCGGTGCCGGCCTTGTATGCGGGGCTTGGCTGCTTGAAGCGCCGAACAGGCGGGCGAAAGGCGGTTCAAGGTGCGGCGCATAGAATCGAGCGATATGGATACGCCATTTGTGCGCATGCGGAGATTGCGGCAGACTCCGGCGCTGCGATCCCTGGTACGGGAAACACAGCTGCAGCCCTCGCAGCTGATCTACCCGCTGTTTCTGTGCCCGGGCGAGGGGGTGCGGCGCGAGATCAGCTCGATGCCCGGGGTGTTTAACCTGTCGCTGGACGAGGCGGAGAAGGAAGCGGAAGAAGCGGCGCGCCTGGGGCTGGGCGGCCTGCTGCTGTTTGGGCTGCCGGAGCGCAAGGACGAGGAAGGCACCGGCGCCTGGGCGGAGGACGGCATCGTGCAGCGGGGCCTGCAGCGACTGAAGGCAAATCGCGCCCTGCGCGAGCTGGTCCTGCTTGCCGACGTCTGCCTGTGCGAGTACACGTCGCACGCCCACTGCGCCGCGCTGCACGCGG
>CAXTEW010000143.1:0-7553 GCA_964243175.1 uncultured Acidobacteriaceae bacterium | reverse complement strand
CACCGAGACGCCTGCGCCTCCCCCATCGGGTGAAGAGTTGATACCGAGCCCCGGGACCAACAGCTAGCTATATAAGGGCGCTGAACAGCGGGAGGATGCACTCACTCCAAGGGGTCTGCATCCTGCCGCCGTTGTTTCTTAGTGCTCACTGAGCAGCAATCGCCCCGAAACCGCTGCGTTCTTTCATCACCAAAACTACATGCACCACTCACCCACGAGAGTCCTCCCATGCAAGTCGCGCAGGTTCCATATACGCTCTTCCTGATCCTTACGATCGCCGTTGTTGTCTGCCTCGTCATCCAGGCGGCTGTCTTCGCCGGTCTGTACTTCGCCGTGACCATCGCGCTCAAGAAGCTGACCAAGATTTCGGAAGATCTTACCGCCAAGGCGATGCCAATCGTGTCCAACGTCCGCTCGATCGTGGAAGACGTCACACCCAAGGTCAAGACAGTCTCGAGTCACGTGGTTGATATTAGTGGAACGATTCGCGACCAGACAAAGCATGTCAACACCACGGTGGACGAGGTCGTCGACAAGACGCGTGTCCAGGCGGAGAAGGTTGACGATATGGTCTCCGCGGTTTTGGGTAGCCTGGTGCACGCTGGTACAACGGTGCAGGCCGGGGTGTCCAAGCCGCTGGAGAAAGCAGGAAATGTGCTCCGCGGCGTGCGCGCCGTTCTTGGCCACTTCGGCGAAAGAAAGGCCGGCGCGGCCTCCGCTCGCCCGTCGACTTCGAGCGCCGGTCATGCAGCAGCTTCTGCAAGCGAACAGACCGTGGTGCGGGGCAGCGAGATCTAAGTCTCATCCGTCAGGATCCAAGTCCGTCAGGATCCAAGTCCGTCAGGATCCAAGTCCGTCAGGATTCGGGTCCGCCGCCACGGTCGTGGTGCCGCGACGCAGCGCCAGGTCAGCTGATCCAGCCTCCGCCGACGACCTCGTCCCCCTGGTAAAACACAGCAGACTGACCCGGGGTCACGGCCCTCTGCGGCTGATCAAAGCGTACTTCCACCGCATCCTCATCGACGAGCCGCAACGTAGCCGGCGCCGGCTCATGTCTGTGGCGGATCTTCGCTTCCACCCGCATGGCATCGAGCGGCCAGGCCACGCTGATCCAGTTCAGCCTGGCAGCCCGGAAGGTTGTGCGGTAGAGTTCTGATTCCGCACCGACCGTGACGTGGTGCGATGCCGCATTGATCTGGATTACGTACAGGGGATCAGGGCTGGAAAGCCCGAGCCCCTTGCGCTGGCCCACGGTGAAGTTGTGGATGCCGGCGTGCTCGCCCAGCGCCCTACCATCGCTCGTCACCAGCGATCCTGCCGTCTCCGGCAGATCCCGCTCCTGCTCTTCCAGGTACGCATCGATAAACTGCTTGTAGTCGCCGCCCGGGATAAAGCAGATCTCCTGCGAGTCCGGCTTCTTCGCGAGCGACAGCCCATACTCCTCCGCCAGCTCGCGCACGCGTGGCTTGGTGTAGTTGCCCAGCGGGAACAGGGTGTGGCTCAACTGTTCCTGTGTCAGCCCGAAGAGAAAGTAGGTCTGGTCCTTCGACGCGTCCGCCGGCCGGCTCAGGATCCAGCGGCCCCGCTGCTCGTCGTAGTGGTTGCGTGCATAGTGCCCGGTCGCGATGCGGTCTGCGCCGATCTGGCGGGCAGTCAGCAGCAATTGGTCAAACTTGAGGTGGTTGTTGCACAGCGAGCAGGGGATCGGCGTTCGCCCGGCAAGATATTCCTCAACAAAGGGGCGCACCACGTCACGCTCGAAGCGCTGCTGCTCATTGACCACGTAGTACGGCAGCCCCAGCATCTCCGCAACGCGCCGCGCATCGTACACGTCGTCGATCGAGCAGCAGCGTCCCTGCACCTGCTCCGGCATGCCCTCCTTGCCGGCCAGCCGGCGCTGGTTCCAGAGCTGCAGGGTCAGGCCAATCAGCTCGTAACCCTCTGCCTTGAGCATGGCAGCCACGGTGGATGAGTCCACTCCACCCGACATGGCAACGGCAATCGTATTGTTGAATGGCTGCGGCATGGTCTTCTTCTAGTATCGCCCGAATGTGATACGGAGGCGATGCCGGTGCGGCCCGGGTGTGCACAGAACCCTGTGACGGGGCTACCGCATCCGCTCCGATGCGGCGAACTGTCCGCAATCAGGACGCAGGTGCAAGTACCGGCGTACCGCGGACAGGTAGTTTCTTGTACCGTCTAAGAAACCACCGTAGCGTAGTATGTCACTCGCTGTGACAAATAGTAGCCGGGGATGCTCGTATGAAACTCTCGCTGGTAGTAGCCTCCGTCGGACGAACCCGGGAACTGGAAGATTTGCTGCAGGGCTTTGCCAGCCAGCCGTATCGTGACTTCGAAGTCATCGTGGTTGACCAGAATGGAGACAGCCGCCTGGACGCCATGCTGTTGCATTACGGAACCCAGTTCCCCCTGACCCACATCCGGTCGGACGTCCGCAATGTTTCGCATGCGCGCAATCTTGGCATCGACGCGGCGACCGGGGACGTGATTGGTTTCCCTGATGACGACTGCATGTTTCAGGCCGATACCATGGCCCGTGCCATGCAGCACTTCGCGCAGGACCCTGCGCTGGCGCTGCTTTCGGGCAATTACGTGTCGCCCGCAGGCAAGCCGATCAACGGCCGCTGGACACGCCGGTCCTGCAGGATTGACGACCGAACCGTGTGGACCACAGTCCAGGCCTCCTCACTCTGGGTACGTGCCGACGCCGCGCGCGCTGCCGGCGGCTTTGACCCGGCGATCGGTCCTGGCACCCAGTGGGGCTCGGGCGAGGAGCCGGACTTTGTTATCCGGGTCCTGCGGCTTGGCTACCGCGGCTACTACGATGTGTCGCTGGGCGTTTTCCACCCCGATAAGAGCCTGACCCCTGTCGCTTCAAAACGTGCTTTCGGGTACGGCGCAGGGATGGGCAGGGTCCTGCGCAAGCACTCCATCGCCCTGTGGATCGCGTTTCCCTACTTCATCCGGCCAATCGGCGGGGTGCTGCTCAACCTGCTGCGGGCTCGCATGAACTTTGTCAGCTACTACTGGGGAACGTTTCTGGGTCGCGTGTTCGGCTATCTCACGCCGCCAGCCAGGCCTGCCTGACCCGCGGATGTACCTGGTGCCGCCAGCGCCCGCTTATAGACAGGGCTCAGTTCCCGCAAGCGCGCTACCGCTGCTGGCACCAACTCCAGCGCGCGATCAATTTCCTCGTCTGTCGTCAGCCGGTTGAGCGAGAAGCGCAGGCTCGCCCGTGCACGGTGCGCGCCGACCCCCATCGCCGTCAGCACATGCGACGGCTCGGTAGCGCCGGACGCGCAGGCTGAGCCACCGGAGAGCGCCAGCCCCTTCAGGTCTAGCGCGATCACCAGTGCCTCCCCCTCCAGGTGGTCAAACCAAAGGTTGGTCGTGTTCGGAAGCCTGGACCCGGGCCGCGCAGGGCCGTTGATGCCGCATTCGTCCACACAGCCAAGGATGCCGTGCTCGAGCCGATCGCGCATGGCAGCAATGCGATCCATCGTCCCATCCACGAGTGCCTGCTGCCCAAGGCGGATCGCCTCGCCCAGACCGACCAGGCCAGCGAGGTTCTCTGTCCCGGCGCGCCGCTGCCGCTCGTGGGCACCCCCGTAGAACAACGGCTGCAGCGGCGTGCCGCGCCTCACCCACAGCGCCCCCACACCTTGTGGCCCATGCAGCTTGTGCCCGGAAAGGCTTAGCAGATCGATCCCTAGCATCTTGACCTGGACCGGCACCTTGCCAATGGCCTGTACCGCGTCCGTGTGCAGCCACGTGTCCGTCTCCGTGGCAATGCGGGCGATCTCGTCTACCGGTTGCAGGGCCCCGGTCTCGTTGTTGGCCAGCATGACGCTGATCAGCGTGGCATCGGGACCGATCGTGCTCGCCTCAAGCGCACGGCGTACATCTCCGGGGTCCACGACGCCATCGCTCGAAACCGGGAGCCAGGTCACCGTGGCCCCACGCTTCTCGAGCGCTTCTGCCGCGTGCAGCACCGCGTGGTGCTCGATGACGCTTGTGATGAGGTGTGCCGGTTCGCCGGCATCGAGCTTTTTGCCGATCATGCCAAACAGCGCAAGGTTGTCACTCTCGGTAGCACCGCTGGTAAAGACGATCTCGGACGCGCGTGCGCCCAGCGCAGCGGCCACCTGCTCGCGCGCCTCCTCGACAGCCATGCGCGCCTGCTGCCCATAGTGGTGGATCGACGAAGCATTGCCGAAGCCGCCCATCATGTACGGGCGCATTGCCTCGAATACCTCGGGCAGCAGAGGCGTGGTGGCGTTTGCGTCCATGTAGATGCGCTGCATGGTATACGTCCAGTTTACGCCGCTGGCCGCCCAGCCCTTCTGCTAGGCTGGCAACGCGCTGTTCCCCCGGCAACACAGACCGCACAGACGCTGCACCCTTACATCACTCCCCGGAGCTTTCCCTGTATGCGCTACGCCATCGCTTGTTCTGCTTTCGCCTTCGCCACTGCCCTCGCCGTGCCAGCCGGATCGCTGGCGCAGGGTATGGGCAGCACGCCCGCTTCCACCTCGTCCGGCGCCATGGTGGCCCCGGCGAAGGTCTTCGATAAGCTGCTGACCGCGGCGGAGAAGGAGATCGAGGACGCCGCAGCCGCCATGCCCGCGGAGAAGTACAACTTTGCGCCCCCTGCCAGCGCGGGCACCTTCACGGGTGTGCGTACCTATGCGGCCGAGGTTCGGCACATCACGGAAGCAAACTACGGCTTTTTCCACGGCTGGGACATCCCTGGCGGCAAGTCACGCGCCGACATTGAGAAGCTGACCAGCCGCGAGGACATCCTGGCTGCGCTGAAGGACTCGTACACCTACGCGCATGCTGCCATGGCAACGATCACGGCGCAGAACGCGTTCACTGACATGGACGGCAAAGGTGACACGCGCGCGGGGATCGCCGCCTACTCAATCGGGCATAACAACGATCACTATGGCCAGATGGTCGAGTACCTGCGCATGAACGGCATCATACCGCCCGCCAGCCGCAAGTAAGCCGCGGTGACGCCTGTGCCGAGCATCGCGAGGCCCATGGCGCCTGGCGGTGCAAGCACCAGCAAGAACCAGTCACGAAGTGACCACCAGGCGCGCAGCCGGTCTTGTGACTATCGATCCTGCACAGGAATATACGGGGCCGGGTAAGCCGGCCCGGTATATTCCGCGCGGGGGCGGATTAGGCGGTTATCGCTCAGCTGTTCCATCACATGCGCCGCCCAGCCGGCGACGCGGCTGATGGCAAAGATCGGCGTAAACAGGTCGATCGGGATACCCAGCGTGGTGTATGTCGAGGCGGAATAGAAATCGACATTGGCGTTGAGTTTCTTTTCGCTCTTGATGTACAGCTCGATAGCGCGCGACATGTCGTACCACTTCGAGTTGCCATCTGCCTTGCCAAGCTCCTCCGACATGCGCCGCAGGTGGGTCGCGCGCGGATCTTCCGTGTGGTAGACCCGGTGGCCGAAGCCGGAGACCTTCTTTTTGTCGGCCAGCATTGTCTTGACGTGCTCGATCGGGTCAGCACCGGCTTTGTCGATGGCGAAAAGCATGTGCATCACAGCCTCGTTGGCGCCACCATGCAGCGGACCCTTGAGCGCGCCGATGGCGCCCGTGATCGCGGAGTGCATATCGGCCAGGGTGGCGGCAATCACCCGTGCGGCAAATGTCGACGCATTCAATTCGTGGTCGGCATGCAGAATCAGTGCCACGTCAAAGGTCCTGGTCGCTGTCTCGGACGGCTTTTCGCCCCGCAGCATCCACACGAAATTGCCGGCGTGTGACAGCGTTTCATCCGCCGGCACGACATCCAGCCCATTGCGGATCCGCTCCCATGCGGCCACAATCATCGGCACCTGCGCGGTGAGCGCAAACGCCTTGCGCAGGTTGCTGGCCGCATCCACGGCCTTTTCATCGGCGTCGTAGAAGCTGAGCGCGGAAACGGCAGTGCGCAACACTTCCATCGGCGTTGCCGTCCGCGGAAACGCCTTCATCATCTCGACAACGGGTTCCGGCAGCACGCGGGCCACGGCCAGGCTCTTGGCGAAGGCTGCGAGTTGCTCGCGGTCCGGCAGCGTGCCGTGCCATAGCAGGTAAGTGGTTTCCTCAAAGTTGGAGCGCTGCGCGAGTTCGTGAATATCGATGCCGCGATAAGCCAAGACCCCGGCTTCCCCATCGATCCAGCACACGCCGGAATTGGCAGCAACGATCCCCTCCAGCCCTTTTCCCGCTACCGCAGTCGACATATCTCTCCTGTGCTCTTTCCACCGGGTTGCTCGGTGGAGTATGGGGCTGGTGTCGGGCGAAGACGAGCAAACCTCGCAAGCTTGCAGACTAACGTTATAGCGCAGCAGGAAAACTGTTGTCACTGCATTGCACGAGGCGTCCGGACGGGTGGAGGCAGGAGGCACGCTGATCAATGACGGTTCATCCCATAATCGCGGGTCCGCCAAATCAATGGCGCGTCATCCCATAAGTATGGGGTCATCCTGAGCGTAGTCGAAGGACCTGCGGTGGCTTCGCTCTTGCAAGCGGCTTCCATACCACCGCTCCGCCGACGCTGCGAGGCTCCCTTACGGCCTTGCCGTGCCCGCCAGCGCAAAGCGCCCCGGAGCAAAGGCGCCGAGGTCGACCGATGGGGGGTCGCCAGCGATCCCCTCCCGCAGCACGCGTGCGGTAGCAGGCGCCAGCAGGATGCCATTACGGAAATGGGCGGTAGCTACCCAGCTGCTGCGCGACACTTGGCCGATCACCGGCAGCCCATCATGCAACCCAGCGACGAAGCCCGGACGCAGCCCGGTCCAGCGGGCGGTGATGCGACCCTGCCGGATAGGCGGCCATAGCCGCGCCGCGTCGGCCCACAGCTCTTCGCCTGCAGGTGCGTCCACGCTGCGATCGAAGCCTGCATGCTCCACGGTCGCGCCGATGACCACGCGACCGTCACCCCGCGGCACCAGGTAAAGCTGCGGCGTGCGGATGACCAGCGGCAGCGCGGCGCCGTCCAGCGTCACCTCGATCATCTGGCCTTTGCGCGGCGCCACGGGCAGGGCTGCCATGCCCGGCAGCGCAAGTAGCCCGGACCATGCTCCAGCCGCAAGGACGAAATGCTCCGCCGCTATCACGTCTCCGCCGCCAAGCCGGACAGCTACGCGGTCGGCCACCTGGCTGACGCCGACGACGGTTTCCCCCTCACGCACCGCAACCCCGCTGGCGATCGCAGCTGCGGGCAGCGCCACGCACAGATCACGCGGATCGAGGCTGGCTTCCTCCAGCAGAGCGAAGCCATAGTGGGCAGTGGAGAGCGCAGGCAGCTTGCGCGCGTCGCCGGCCACGGGACCAGCCGCGCGAGCAGCCGCGGAGGCACGGTGCACGCCCTGCAGGGTCTGCGTCGTCCGCAGAGGCACAGCCGTTTCGCTCAGCGTTTCGATTGTGCGCAGAAAATCCGGGTAGAGCCCGCGGCTGAAGCGCGAAAAAGGCAGCAGCTCCGGCGCATTTTCAGGATCTTCCACTGCAAGCGTGCCAGCC
>CAXTEW010000142.1:3617-7587 GCA_964243175.1 uncultured Acidobacteriaceae bacterium | reverse complement strand
CGACAACCAACAATGGGCTGACACTCAACAGCCTGGCTCACCTGAACTCGACTAATTTCGCTGTTTCCATCGGTGCCGCGCAGGTCAACCTGCTGCTGAATGACACCAGCACCAAGATCCTCCAGAACCCGCGACTCCGCGCGACGGACGGGCAGGAGTCGACGGTCAAGATCGGCGAGCGGCTGCCTGTAGCTACAGGTTCGTACCAGGCTGGCGTCGCCACGGCGATCACCTCATCACTCGTCAACACGCAGTTCCAGTATCTGGACATCGGCGTCAACGTCGACATGAAGCCCACCGTTCACTACGACCGGGATGTGTCGATGAAGCTGAAGATCGAAGTGTCCTCGACCAACGGGACGGAAAACCTGGGCGGCATTGACGAGCCCATCATCACCCAGCGGACGATCGACCAGACGATCCGCCTGCGCGAAGGAGAAGCAACGATCCTGAGCGGCATCCTGCAGCACCAGTTCAGCCGCTCGGTGAACGGAACACCAGGGCTGGGCGAACTGCCGCTGCTGCGTTATCTCTTCGCGTCGACCAGCGACAACAACAACGACGACGAGATCGTGTTCCTGCTCATCCCGCACATCGTGCGTGCCGCCGATATCTCGCCGCTCAACCTGCGGCAGGTCGATACCGGCACCACAAACGATATCCAACTCCGGCACATGGGCGCCAACCTGAGTGACGATCCGGAGGATGGCGGCGCAGGCAACCGGGTCCCGGCCGACACCATTCCCAACCTGGCCGCGCCTCGTCCACAAATCCCGACGGGCACCACCAACCCGGCGCAGATGAACGGCGCGATCCCGGGCCAGGTCGTGCCGCCCCCGTCCCAGATTACCCCGGCACCGCAGCCTCCCGCTGCGATGCAGGGCGCGGCGGCCGGTGGTTCTCCCTCTGCCATTGCACTGCAGCTGATGCCATCGAACGCCACCCAGTCGATCGGCAACACGTTTCAGGAAAAGATCATGCTTTCCGGGGGCAGCGATGTCTACTCCGCCTGGCAGCAGGTGCACTATGACCAGGATCACCTGCAGCTGGTGAATGTGGACGTAGGTGACCTGCTGGGGCGGGACGGACAGGCCGTCGCCCTGGTCCACCGCGATGACGGCGCCGGCAATGTGACCATTTCTACTTCGAGGCCGCCGGGTACAGCAGGCATCACTGGCGGTGGCGCAGTATGCACCCTGACCTTCCAGGCAAAGCAGCTGGGAGACACGGCTATCTCGATCACCAAGCCGATGATCCGCGACAGCAAGCAGCAGACCATCACCGCGTCCGGGGCCGAGGGGGTCGTGCACATCCGGTGAGGCGCTTCCTGAGAACACGCTTTTGCCATGCGGGGTGGTGGCGTAGCAGCCCTGGCCTCAGCCGTGACCGCGCTCAGGGTTCCCGCTCGCGCGAGTCGGGCGTCACGCTTGTTGAGCTGATCGTCACGGTAGCCATTCTCGCCATCCTGTCTTCGGCAGCCGTGCCAATCACGCGCTTTGAGAAGAAGCGGGAGCGGGAGCGGGAGCTTCGCTATGACCTCTGGTCGATGCGTGCGGCGATTGACCGGTACAAGGATGCAGCAGATCGCCAAGCCTTTCAGACCAAGGTCGACAGCTTCGGATACCCGCCGGACCTCCATACCCTGGTGGATGGGGTCGACGTGCAGGGCAAGAAAGTGAAGTTTCTCCGCAGGGTCCCGGTCGATCCGATGACCAGCAAGGATGACTGGGGCATGCGCTCCATGCAGGATGATGCGGACAGTACCTCCTACGGAGGGCAGAGCCTGTTCGACGTATACAGCAAGTCGACCGGGACGGCGCTCGACGGGACCAAGTACGCGACCTGGTAAGGCAGTCTGCGGCTGCAGCAGGAATGCTGGACACACGATATGGCAAAGAGAACGAGACATCCCGGGGGCGATCCAGACGAGAGCGGTTTCACGCTGGTCGAGCTGATGATTGTCATGCTGATCATCGGCGTGCTCGCAGCGATCGCGATTCCCAGCTACGTTTCCTCGATCAAGAGCGCGCGGGAAGCAGTGCTGAATGAGGATCTGCACGTGATGCGGCAGGCCATCGACTCCTACACAATGGACAAGGAAAAAGCGCCGCAGTCACTCGATGACCTGGTGCAGACAGGCTACCTGAAGGAGATCCCGAAGGACCCGGAGACACAAAGCCGCGACACCTGGGTGACCGACACCGACGATTCGGTGGAGAGTGTCGACCAGACTTCGGGCGGGATTTCGAACGTGCATAGCGGCTCTGCGCAGAACGCCACCGATGGGCGGCCCTATACGGAGTGGTAAGACCGCCTGCGCGGCTGGCGGTCACTTCGTGACGCGTATTTTCCTGTAGGGACACAGACCACGAAGTGGTCGCCAGCCGCGCAGGCGGTTTTCATCTTGCTAGAAGGTAAAGCTCAGCCCGGCAGCAAGGCAGCGCTGCGACTGGGCAAAGTACACCGTGGTTCCATCCTGTGACAGGAACGGGCGATACCCCTGCGCCAGCAGGTTACGTACATCGACGACCGCGGCCAGCTGACCGGAGCCGCTGAACTGCAGGTGCAGCGGCTGCCGGATCGAGAGGCCGAGGTAGGCATCGGGCACACTGCTGTCGAACGGTGTGACCTGCGTCAGGGTGCTGAGCGGCTGCCACCGGTAGCTGCCCCGTACACTGGTTCCCGTGGCCGCGATCCGGGTGCCGGCCGCAATGGCTGCCATCTCCGACCGTTGCACGCCAAAGCTTTCCGGGGCAAAGCTCTTTGCAGGTGCAGCCTGCGCCGGGGTATCCGGCAGGCTCACCGCATCGCCCATGGCGTAGCGCAGCGTAAGCCAGTTATCGGGGCTGAGCTGGTCGCGCAGCATCGCCATCACGCCGCCGCCGCTGTAGCCCTTGCCTGAAACCGCGATTGTGCCTGTGCCGGGGTCGTACAACACGTCCCGGCTGTCAACCATGGCTTCATCGCCGCCTGCTTCGAGCACCGGGTGCTCCAGCGTGTCATGGAAGACGCCGAGCTGTGCCGTCAAGTCGCCCACAGCGGTGTGGCTGCTGTGCTCCAGGCTGAGTTCCTGGTGGAGCCCCTGCTCCACGCGCAGCCTGCCGTCGACCATGGATAACGCGGGTGCGTCCGTCGCGGCCTCGCTCTCCAGGCTCGCCGCATCGGTCATGGTCCTGGCTGTCGCCACGCGGTACGCAAGGGTGGACCCGCCGGCATGCGCAGCGATGCTTGCATAGGGATGGCTGGCTGCCGCAATCTGCCCGCCAGCCGGTCGGTTTGCCTCGATCTCTGTTCCGGCGCTTAGATCCGCCAGATCGCCAAGGTGCATGGTGCTGCCGGAGCGGGCGTGGATCGTTTCGAGACCGGCGCCCTCCCCGGAACGGATCGCGGGCCGCTCCGTGAGCGTGACGACGGTGGTCATGGAGCGGTCCGGCGAAAGCTCCTGCCGGTAGGCCGCGGTCGTCGATAGACGCCCCAGGCCGCCCGCATCGATCGCGGTCTGCGCCGTAACGAGCATGCCGCGGGTGTGGTCGCCGCCGCCGCTCCAGGCTACCTGCTGCTGCAGGCCGCCCTGGCCGAAGCGGGCGAGGCCGCTGTGTACCAGCAGCTCCCGGGCCTTCACGCGATCAGCACGGCTGCCCGCACCCTGGAGCATGACAGGAGCCACAGCCGCCCCCGGATCGAGCATCCGGAGCAGGGGCCGGTTGGCGGCCAGCCTGAGCGTCCATTCCCAGTCATCGGTACCCGCATCCGGCCGGCGCTGCTCTGCTGGCAGCCACTGCATTGCCTGGTACAGGGTGCTGAGTGTCAGGTTGACGATAACGCGCGAATGCGTAAGAAGACGAAGATCTGGCTGGATCGTTGGGAGTGTGAGCGCTGTGCTGGCCTGGACCTGGTACACGCCAGCCGGAAGACGGGGCAGGGCATAGTGTCCGCGATCATCGGTAAAGGTTCGCGCGATCACTGCCAG
>CAXTEW010000142.1:0-3517 GCA_964243175.1 uncultured Acidobacteriaceae bacterium | reverse complement strand
GTGCCGGCAACGAACGCGATGGCAAGGCCCGTGAATCTGGTAGCTGTGTCAATCACTCGAGATATCTGGATCCCGTTTCTTTGCGTGTTGCCTCGTAAGCGGTCTTCCCTGGTAAAGACGTCGGCTCTGGTGGCGATCGTCTGTGCTGCTGCAATGCTGCTCAATGTGACCAAAGTGTAGCTGATCACAGGCGGCATGGGCTGAAGGATGCTGCACATGCACGCCTGAAATCATTCGATCGTAAGTCGGAATAACTCACAATAAATCGAGCTACTCGACTGTAAAAGGCGCGGTCTGTGAAATATCCTGCTTGGTCACGCCATCGTTCACGCTGACCTTCACGCTGTACTTGCCCGCGGGCACACTCTGCAGCGGAACGGTCTTCGACAGGGTGATCTGGTCAGAACTTGCTCCAAACAGCGCCGAGTTCTCATCGGTCGAAAAGATTGTCTTGCCATCCGCCAGGTTGATGATCTGGTAATTGATGGTGGCGCCGTTTTTCTTGCTGTCCTGGTTAATGCCCAGGTTGTACACCTGCATCCAGAAGTTGAGGTTCTGGTTCTGGTGGAACACGGCAGGCGTCACCTGGCTGGGGTTCACAGTCGGCCACAGCTTGGTGTTGCCGATGATGAAGTTGCCGGCGCCGATCTCCTTCGACGGCACCTTTTCGAGCTTGCTGGCCAGGATCAGCGAACTGGTCGAGAGCCGGTCATCGTCATACCGCGGCACCACGACGCCCTGGGCCCAGGTGCCGATATGGTCTGCATTGTTGACGTCCTTGATGGCTATATCGACGCGGTAGTGGCCGGGACGCAGCGGCAGCGCTTTCCAGTACAGCTGCGAGTTGTCGAGTACCTTCGGCAACAGCTCGGTTGGCTCCTCCACCTCGACCGTGTCCTCAAAGGTCTGCACGATCTTGTCCGTGATCGTCGAAACACGGCCGATGATATGGACCTCGCCTTTCGACACGCCATCCTTGCTGGTGAAGGTGATGTTGCGGTTCTTGATCTGCAGCGTGATCGGCATCAGCACGGTATCGTCGGTCACCTTGACGTAGTCGGTACGCACGTCAAAGGGGAAGAATGGGCCGTTCAACACCTTGTGGCTGGTCATGAACTCTTCGAGCTTCAGGTCCTGGAACTTGATCACCGGTGGTGCCTGCAGCTTGGCATAGCGCTCCAGCCGGTCAAACTCCTTGGACTGCTGCTGACCGCTCATCGGGCCGGTACCCAGGTTCTCAAGCCCGCCCTTGAAGCGGTCCGCCTGCTTGGCCATGCCCATCGACTCGTACATCGTCTGCCCGGCGCCCGGCACATGCAGCAGCGCATCCTTCTCCGAGCGGTCGATGGTCATGTGGTAGTCGCCGCACATGCAGGCGTCCACAAACTCGATGTCGACGTTGTCGCCGACGCCTTCGAGATAGCGGTAGTGCCACACCTCGAAAGGATAGGTTGAAGTCTGGCCGCCACCTTCTTCCATCGGCCGGTCATAGGAGCCGCCGGAAGGGTGCGAGTCGATCGAGTCCGGCTTGCCGAACGAGATGTACATGTGACCGCGATCGGTCATCCAGCCTGGCTTGCCGGCGGCAAAGTGCTCGTTCGAGTAAGCGATGCGGCGATAGTGCTCATCGCGGAACGTGTTCTCGGGCGACTCAGGGTCCGGGTTGCGCCGCTGCCAGAACTGCTCGATGAACGCGTCCCGCTCTTCGTCGTTGGAGAGGCTCTTGAACGCACGCATTTCCTGGTCCGTGATGATCCAGCGCACATCCTCATTCGCCCACTTCTTGTACGGCCCCTTCAACTCCTGGCGCAGCTCCCGCTGCTGGTTGAAGCGCTCCTTGTCCGAGAGTTTGCGATTCAGCGGGCTGTTGGGGTCGGTCTTGCCGCCTGGATCCGGCGCGCGCTCGGTATCGAGCAGCGCCTGGGCAGCCGCGGCATTGGCCTTGGCCTCGGAGGCGCTGGCGTCATTGCTGAGAGCAACCGTCTGCGGTGCGCCGGCGGTCGGCTGCTGGGCCGGAGCGATGCCGCCCGCGAAAGCAAGCGCAAGAACCGCCGCGGCGGCCAGCGGCAGCCGGGGGCGGGCAGAGCGAAAGAACGTCAAAGGGGAGGGCAGACTCGGCATGATGCGATACTCCTGCAAACAGCCTTATTCTAAGTGGCGGTGGTGCCGGTAGCAAGCAGCTACCAACCATATCGACCGATTGCTGCATCGCGCAGCAACACCGCCAGGCCGGGGCATGCTCCCGGCGCATACCTGCCGAGACCTGCGCGGGTGATTCCCCAGCCGCCCCGCGTCTGGCAAAGTTGATTCCGGAATCAGCGAGCCGCAGCGGCCGGTTCCGCCGCGGCTTCCCGGGCCAGCGCCCGGTGCAGGGCGCGCTGCAGTGTTGCACGGCTTTCCTCGTACTCCTGCACGCCCACCACGCCCAGGGCATGCTCCCGTTCGAGCGCCAGCAGCGCCTGCTCCAGGGCGGGCCGCAGCGCCGGACGCGAGGGGGTCGCCGGCAATGCTCCACCGCCGTCGCCACCTCCCGGTGCCTGCTCTGCCGGCGTTTCCTCGGGCGCACGCCCGCGCAGCAGCCAGGCAGCGCCCCCGGCCAGCAGCACAGCGAGGCCGCCCAGCAGCCAGCCTTTGTACCTGTCGAGTGGATCCGGGGTATCGACCGGCGGCCCCAGTCCGCCACCCGGCCGGGTGTCTGCGCGCATGCTGCTGGTGGTGGCCACGCCGGACCCCGCTGCTACGCCGGGCCCTCCTGTTACGCCGGGCGTGTTGCCCCCACCGCCCTGTGTTTCCGCCTGCGCGCCCTGCCCGTTCTCTCGCGGCAGCTGTCCGTCGCCTGCTATTGAGAAGGTGACCGGCGTCCCGGCAGCGACACCCTTGCGCACAAAGGTCTGCGCGTCCGGGTTCGCGGGTACCGGCTGCCACTCGCTGCCGCCTGGCTTGAAGCGCATGCTTTTTGGCAGCAGGGCTACCAGGTTTTCTGTCGGCAATGCTTCCCGTTGCGTCCAGTCCAGCGCCTTGCCAGCGTACGGCATGCTGTAGCTCACCTGGAAACGCGTACGGCCAGGCCTCACCGGAAAGACAAAGGCGTAGTGCCCCTTGCCCCCGAGCGGCAGCGGAGACGACGAAACAGGC
Organism: uncultured Acidobacteriaceae bacterium; assembly: GCA_964243175.1. Lineage (GTDB taxonomy): Bacteria > Acidobacteriota > Terriglobia > Terriglobales > Acidobacteriaceae > EB88. The sequence continues at coordinate 382 of CAXTEW010000142.1, read as the reverse complement.
ATCCCTCCCGGCCCCATCGCGGCGCTCGCCTCGATACGCACGCCCTCCGGGAGATAAAACTCGTAGGCGTGATCGCTGAGCTGGGTACGCGCAGGGACGGAGCTGTTGTTTACGAAGTAGTCCTCGGTGACGCGCAGCTCGCCAGATGGCGCTGTCTGGAAGCTCAGCACATCTGCTTCTGTCGAGATCCCGGCGACGGCCGCTGCCACGTCATACACGTCGACATCAATGGTGCGAGCCCCGCCAGGCACAGGCTGAAAGTAAGTCGCTTTCTGGTGCGAGACGCGAACCAGGTGTGGTCCGGCCGTCAGGGGCCCGGGTGCTGCGTCCAGCTGGTAGTGGCCGCTCGCGTCGGTGGTTGCCTGTGCCGCGACCTGCATGC
>CAXTEW010000141.1:0-7604 GCA_964243175.1 uncultured Acidobacteriaceae bacterium | reverse complement strand
GCATTCGGTTTGCATCCGGTGGCTTCCACCGGTGTGCTGCTGCCGCTGAAGCGCCGCTGCCGAAATTATCCAAGCACAATCGAAAGATCAGGAACAAGCCATGTCTATCAATCCAGTAATGCAGCGCCTTGCCGAGAAGTTGAAGCGTACCGATCTGCCCGCATTCGCCACCGGCGATACTGTGCGGGTGCAGGTCAAGATCAAGGAAGGCGACAAGGAGCGGCTGCAGGCGTTTGAAGGCCTGGTGATCGCGTACAAGAAGGGGCCGCAGGGCACCTTTACGGTTCGCAAGATGAGCTTTGGCCAGGGCGTCGAGCGTATCTTCCCGTTCAACTCCAAGGTCGTCGACAAGGTTGAGAAGCTGCGCTCGGCCAAGATTCGCCGCTCCAAGCTCTTCTACCTTCGCAATCTGCGCGGCAAGGCTGCTCGCCTCAAGGAAGTCGAGCGCTCCTAGTTCCCCGTCCCTCGCTGAATACAGCTTCGACGGGACGGGCTCTCTATCTGGTGCAAAGGCGCTTCTTCCGGGAGCGCCTTTTCTGCGTGGGATCGGCGGAGCACTTGCCCCTGGCTGGTGCACACGCCGGCGTTCTGCTGGAACCACACACTTGTGGCCTGAAACACTACACTGGTGTGGATGGCTTCCCCTTCCCGCCCGCTTCCCAAGCCTGCCGCGCGCCGTGTGCCGCTTCCTGACGCTTCTGTCTCAAAGGCAACGCGCAAACTTCGCATGCTGCGGACCCTGTGTTGCGATGACAGCTATGAGCAGGCGGCTCGGGCTGCCGGCGCCCAGTCCATAGCCGGTGTGGATGAGGTTGGCCGTGGCGCACTGTTTGGCCCGGTGGTCGCTGCTGCCGTGATCCTGCCGGCCAGCGGCTGCGACGTGGGTGCTCTGCAGTCTGCAGGCCTGCGCGACTCGAAGCAGTTGGAAGCCGAGGACAGGGAGCGGCTCGCCGCCATGGTGCATGGGTGCGCGCTGGCGGTCTCGATCGCCGAAGTGGACGCGGCCACCATTGACAGAATCAATATCTACCAGGCCACCAAGCTCGCGATGATGCATGCCGTCAACCGGCTGTCGCTGGCGCCCGATCACCTGCTGATCGATGCGCTGCGGTTGCAGGTGCAGTGTGCCCAGACCAGCATCATTTATGGCGATTCGCGCTCGCTGTCGATCGCCGCCGCTTCGGTCGTCGCCAAGGTCTACCGGGATGCGCGCATGTGCGTGCTGCACCAGCAATTCCCTGCTTACGGCCTCCATGAGCACAAGGGCTACGCCACGCCGGACCACCAGCGGGCGCTGCTGCGGCACGGTCCCTCACCACTCCACCGGCGCAGCTTTCGCCCTGTCTGGGAGGCGTCGCTGCCGTGGGATGTCGTCGGCGACTGTTGACCCCATGGGACCGCACCCCGCCGGCTGGAGCAAGCCCGCGACGGCTCCATGCCCGCCAGCATTGATCGCGTTGCCGCAGCCACCAGCCCCCAGCAATCAGCAGAAGGAGTCCCGTGCCGCTACGCCTGATGTGCCTCACCGCCCACCCCGATGATGAAGCCGGTGCTTTTGGTGCCGTGCTGCTACAGGCAGCCGCGCGTGGAGCCGCGACCTCGGTCATCTGCCTCACCGAGGGCGCCGCGGGCTCCTACCGTGAGCCTGGCCAGAGCGATGAGGAACTGGCGCGGCGGCGGCGAAGCGAGTTCGTCGACGCCTGCCATGCCCTGGGCGTGCAGGATCATGAACTGCTGGATTATCCCGATGGAGGCTTGTGGCAGGAGTCGTTTCTGCCCCTGGTGGGCATCTTTGTCCAGGCGATCCGGCGGTTTCATCCCCAGGTCGTCCTGACGTTTGGCGGCGAAGGCGGCCTCAATCTGCACCGGGACCACACCATCGTTTCACTCGCAGCCACGGCGGCGTTCCACTGGGCGGGCCGGTCCACCTTCTTTCCGGAGCAGCTCCAGACGCTGCAGCCCTGGGCTCCACAGAAGCTGTACTACGCTGCGACCCAGGCGATTTCGACAGCAGACGAGGAGGCGCAGCGCGCCGGCACCATGCCGCCAGTCTCGCTTTCCTACACGCTGGGACCACTCAAGGATCGCAAGCTTGCCGCCTTTGCCCGGCATACCTCGCAACGCGGCGTGATGGAGCGGGTGCAGTCACAGTTTGGCGATCTGATGGATCGCGAGGAGTACCTGTTAGTCGCCTCACGCAAACCGGTAACCGGGCCCGAGCAGGATGTGTGGGATGGGGTAGTGGACGAGGCGTAAACCGCCCGCATAGGCGGTCTTAGTTCTGGTCTAGCGAGGAACGAGGACCGTGCCGCTCAGTGCACCAGGCTCATCTTCCGGCTGGTCCAGGCCACCGTAGCGCCGGTTCCGGCTGCCATACGCCTCGATGGCTTCGAGCAGATGCACCCCGCGAAAGTCTGGCCACAGGCGGTCTGTGACAAAGATCTCGGCATAGGCAATCTGCCAAAGCAGGTAGTTCGAGATGCGCATTTCGCCAGAGGTGCGGATCAGCAGGTCGGGGTCCGGCATGTCATGGGTGTAAAGGTGGCGCTGGATATCCTGCTCGGTCAGGTGCTCCGGACGCAGCAGCCCCTGCTCGATCTCCCGGCCCAGCGCGCGCACCGCGTCCACGATCTCTGACCGGCCGCCGTAGTTGAGCGCCAGCGTCAGGGTGGTGCCAGTGTTGCGACAGGTTTCTTCCGCCGCCCAGTCCATGCGGTCGCGTACATCCTGGGGCAGCTCCAGGGTGCGGCCAATGTACTGGATGCGTACATTGTTGTCGTTCATTCGCTGCACATTGTTGTTGAGGTAGTTCGAAAGCAGCCGCATCAGGAACGAGACTTCGAGCCGCGGACGGCGAAGACTGTTCTCCAGTGAAAAAGCGTAGAGCGTAAGCCAGGGAAGGTTGATGCGCGAAGCGGTTTCGACAACATACTGCACGGATTCCGCGCCCTGCTTGTGTCCGACAAAGCGCTTCATAGAGCGCTTGCCAGCCCAACGGCCATTGCCGTCCATGATGATCGCGACGTGCTCGGGGAGGCGCGTCGTGTCGAGACGCCGGTAAACCGCCGCCTCTTCCGCGGAAAGCTCATGAACGCGGCTGGGCTGCTGCAGGGGCAACGATCGACCTCAGTTCAGAACGTAGCATAGCGTGCGATGGGTCGCAAACCCGGCGCTTCCGCCCTGGCAGCTCCCTGTGACGACTGCGCGAGCCCTGTTCCCCAGCGGAGAACGCGGCTGGCAATCAGCCCCTGCCCGCGGGTTACCCGGTCTCTCGGGATCCAGTCCGGGGAGGGTGATGCTGACGAGGCTGGCTCGCCCCGGGTCAGGCACGAGCCACCTGGTTGCGGCCGTTCGATGCGTCCCGAGCCATGTCGCGGGCGTGGCTGAGAAGTACCTGCTGCTGGAAGGCACTGAGCGAGCCAGCCAGCGGCAGCAAGTCGCAAAGCAGCGGGTCCGCAAGGATCGCCGTGAGGGACTGCTGACGGCGCGAGCGGGAATCCTGCAGCAGCTCGCCAATGGGCGCTTCCAGAGCCGTGGCCAGGCGCTGCAGCGAGGAGAGGGTCGGCATGGCCTTGCCGTTTTCAATTTTCGAGATGTAGGTGCGGGGGACCTGCATGCGGGCGGCAAGTTGCCGCTGGCTGAGAGCGCGGGCGTGGCGCAGCGAGCGAACAGCGCGGGCTACGTCCAGCTCCTGGATGGGGGCCGCGGTGCTGGTGTGGAGCTGAAGCGCTGGCAGCGCGGGCTCGTCCACTTCCAGCGGCTTGTGGCAGCGGCGGCAGTTCCCGTTCGAGGTCCGGAACTGCATCAGCTGGCAGCGTTCGCAACGCAGAACCTCACGCGACTCAAGGGTTGCTAGGTTGGTTGCCATAAATTGTTCACGGAGCGCCAGAGCGGGACGAGCCGTACGGACGCATGCGGCAGGCATACGACCGTCTAGTAAAGTGCCTCCACCATGCGCTCCGCTATTCTGGATGTCAAGCAGGATTGATCGTTTACGAAGTGACTAAAGGCACCTTGCTCCGGAAAACCACCGGGTGAACCCGCGACGTAACCGGCCGGGCCAGGAAAGCGACAGGAAACCATGGAGCAGGAGCTCGCAGCAGCAGTCAAGCAGGAAGCTAACGGAGAGTGGCCGCGGGCCCGCGCCTGGGCCCTGCTCGCGGAGTACACGCAGTCCCCCAGCCTGCTGAAGCATGCGCTGGCGGTAGAAACCTGTACCCGGGCCTATGGCACGCAGGAGGCAGAGCGGCTGCGGCTGGAGCCGGCAGAAGCAGCAGTGCTGCGAGAGCGCTACAGCGTGACGGCGCTGCTGCACGACTTCGATTACGAACGCCATCCTTCGGTCGAGGAGCACCCGTTCGTAGGCGTGCGCCTGCTTGCCGAGCAGGGCTGGCCGGAAGAGATCCGGACCGCCATCCTGGGCCATGCCAACTATTCAGGCGTCCCGCGAACGACCCATCTCGCGAAGGCGCTGTATGCATCGGACGAGCTGAGCGGCCTGCTGACCGCCTGCGCGCTGGTCAAACCTTCGCGCCGTATCGCGGACGTGGACCTCGCGGGCGTGCGGAAGAAGCTGAAGGACAAGGCTTTCGCGCGCGGAGTAAGCCGCGAAGATGTGATCGAGGGCGCAGCCGGGCTGGGCGTCGAGCTGGACACACACATCGCCTTCTGCCTCGCGGCCATGCAGGGCAATGCAGAAGCGCTGGGGCTGTAGCGACAGCCTGGGCGGGTGAGGCCCCACGGGTATGGCTGCCCGGCTCCCCGCGTATGCTGGTTCGCATGAGCCCCACTGCCACCACGCCGCGCAAGCGTCTCCCTGCGAAGCCGGGCGGGCGATCGCGTGCGGCCCGCAAGCGCCGCCGCGGGCTGTGGCTCAGCTGGCTGCCGCTGGTGGCAGCCCTTGTCGCAACGCCCTTTGCTGTGCGCGCCGCCAGCGTCCTGGTGCTCTCGGGTCCGGGCGCCCTACGGCTGCTCTTCCCCTTTTTCTCGCTGGTACAAACGCATGTTCCCGCGTCGTTCGCACCCGAGCAGCGAGACACGCTGGCAGGGTGGGCGATGTGGACCCAGTTTCCTGTATATGGCCTCATCGCCACGCTGGTGGCACGCTGGCGGGGCGTGGGGGCAGGATTGCTGCTGGCGCTGCTCATGCATGCCGTCGCAGTCGGGGCTGCTTTCGCTCTCACGCCAGGGTAGGGAGACCGCCTGCCCGGCTCGGGGTCACTTCGTGACGTGTGTACTTGAACCGGTATGACATGTCACGAAGTGACCTCCAGCCGAGCAGGCGGTCTTGCCCTCCTCAATCGGCGTGCGGGTCCGCTGCCTCGAGCTCGGCCCGGACGGTCAGCGCCACTTCGCGTGCCTTTTCATACTGGTCCGGCGGAAACGAGATCGCGCCGACGCGTGCGTGGCCGCCGCCGCCGTAGCGCTCGCAGATGGCAGCCAGGTTCACCAGCTTGTCGGGCCTGGAAATGTGCCAGGGATTGGTGCCGATCGCAACCTTGGTGCGGAAGCTTGAGCGCGACAGCCCGACCGAGTAGGTGGCCTGCGGGTGCAGGTAGTACGGAATGAACTTGTTGTAACCCTCGAGATCGCAGTCGGTCACGTCGAAAAAGATCGTGCCACGCTCCTGGTGCGCTCTCTGCCGGATGACGCCGATCGCCGCCTGGTGCTTCGCAAGCAGCGGCGGCAGCAGCTCGGCGACAAAGGGCTGGCGCAGGATTTCCCCTAGCGGCATAGCGGTGAGCAGGGGAATCAGGCGCGGCACAAAGTCCGGTTCGGGTGCGGATTCAATGACCAGCGTCAGCCGCATGGCTGCTTCCCGCATTTCCACAGCAGCGGTTGCGCTTTCGTACAGCGCTCCATCGACGATATTGGCCCAGTGCACCAGGTCGGCGACGCCCGAACGATCAAAACCGAACTTCTCGGCCGCGGTATCCGCGATGAAGGAGGTGCATGAGGTGTAGTCGGGGTCGTAGAAGCGGCGATCGCGGAAGTTGCTCTCCGGATCAGCCAGCCCGCGCTGGTAGGACGCGTGGTCCTCGGGAGAAAGAAACGCGCTGAGATGGTGATCAAACCACCAGGTGACCTTTGGTGAGGGGGCGTACTTGAAGTCCACAATCGCGTTCTCGTCGCCAGCGAAGTCTGCGTCGTCGAAGAGAGAACCGGCGCGATGCACCAGCCCGTGATACTCGTAGGTAGCGCCCGGGTCGATACACTCCTGGTGAAAGCGTGTGAAGAGAGCTGCGGAGCAGGCTCCGTCGAAGCAGTTACCGTGGTAGAGAACACGAACCTTCAAGCGGGAGCCATCCTTTGCCGCGCGCTGGTCCGCACGCATTTGCGACCAGGCACGAAACTACTAGAGTGCGGAGTGGCCCGGGCAATGTCAAGGAAGCCATTTTCGTCCTGGCAACGCGGCGCGGTTTCCGCTCACAATGATCCGCATACATCGCTCTCATAAGGACCCTGCCCCTTGCCAAACCGCACGCCTGGTGGACAGCAGCCAAACGGCCCCACAACTGCAAACGAACGCGATCTTCTGCCGCAGAACCCGGACAAGGAAGCGGGATTGCCTGCGCGTCCCAGCGCACACAGCATCTTTGTGGGACCGCAGGGTCTGCGCCCAGGCTGGGGCTGCCTGCTGTTCCTGGTTTTGCTGACGCTGATCTCGCTGACTATTCACTTCGTGATGCTGCGGCTGCGGCATGCCACTGCAGCGCACCCTGGCGCACTGGTAAGGCCCATAGACCTGATACCCCCGGAGTTCTTTTCAGTCCTGACCCTGCTTCTGGCCACCTTCTTGATGGCGCGCCTGGAGCATCGCCGCTTCCTGTCCTTCGGCCTGGGCGACGCGGCATGGCTGCGCCGCTTCGTAGTCGGTCTCGGGTCAGGCTTCGCTGCCATATCAGCCCTGGTCGGCCTGCTGTGGGAGGCCCACCTGTTGACCCTGCACGGGCCTGTGCTCCACGGCGGCTCGCTGTGGAAGTATGCGCTTACATGGGCGCTCGGCTTCCTGCTTGTCGGTGCATTTGAGGAGCTCCTGCTGCGCGGCTATCTCCTGTTTACCCTAGCCCGTGGTATCGGCTTCGGCTGGAGCTCGCTGTTGCTGTCGCTGGGCTTTGGGCTGCTGCACGGCAACAATCCCGGGGAAACGCCGGTGGGCCTGTTCTCGGCAGCCCTTGTCGCGCTGCTCTTCTGCCTCAGCATCTGGTACACCGGCTCGCTGTGGTGGGCCGTTGGGTTCCACGCCGCGTGGGACTGGGGCGAAAGCTTCTTCTGGAGCACCTCCGACAGCGGCATGGTTGTCAGCGGGCACCTGCTCGCCGAGCATCCGGCCGGCAATGCCCTGCTGAGCGGCGGAGCGACCGGACCGGAAGGCAGCGTACTCGTGTTCCCGCTGCTGCTGGTATGTGCGCTCCTGCTCTATCTCTGGTGGCGCAGACACCCGCGGGCCCGGCTCCCGCTCCATGCCTGGCGCGGGTGACGCCTGCCTCATTCACGGCGGCGCATGCAGCCGTGAATGAGAGAATCACCACGTGACGCGCTCCCCTGGTACGTATTCCACCGCTGGCCCATCGCCGTCTCCTCGTCCGCGCCGCCGCGTTTCT
>CAXTEW010000140.1:0-7658 GCA_964243175.1 uncultured Acidobacteriaceae bacterium | reverse complement strand
ACCGGCCGGGACTGGCCACCGGCCTCGCCATCATGGGCTTCGGCGGTGGTGCCATGATCGGCTCACCGCTCGGCACGGATCTTCTGGCTTTCTTCAGGACCCACTCCCACTATCAGCCGATTGCCGCCACCTGGGTGGTCATGGGCGTGGCCTATTTCCTGTTCATGATGTACGGCGTTTTCCTGATTCGCGTGCCAGCACCAGGCTGGAAGCCGGTGGGCTGGGTCCCCACGGCAAACACCTCGGCGCTGATCAGCACCCATAACGTGACGGTCGGCTCGGCCATGAAGACACCGCAGTTCTGGCTGGTGTGGCTGATGCTTGCCCTCAACACAACAGCGGGCATCGGTATTCTTGAGTCCGCATCCCCCATGATCCAGAATCTCTTCCTCGGCAAGGTGAGTGCGGCGGCGGCCGCTGGCTTCGTGGGTGTTCTCTCGCTGTTCAACATGGGCGGCCGCTTCGTCTGGTCTTCCATGTCGGACTATGTAGGACGCAAGACGACCTTCATGACCTTCTTCATCCTGGGCACCGTGCTGTTCTACTTCCTGCCGACATTCAGCTCGGTGGCCTTGTTCGTGATTGCAGCCGGCGTTCTGATCAGCATGTATGGCGGCGGTTTCTCGACCGCACCCGCCTTCCTGAAGGATCTGTATGGCACGGCGCAGGTGAGCGCCATCTATGGCCGGCTGCTGACTGCCTGGTCTACGGCTGGTATTGTCGGCCCGCTGATCGTGAACGGCATCCTCGACCACGCCACTGCGACTGGGCAGCCTCTGCGCAACGTGTATCCCCTGATCCTCCACATCATGGCTGGACTCCTGGTCGTCGGTTTCCTGTGCAGCCTGCTGGTGCGCCCGGTGGCGGAACGGTTCTGGATGAAAGACAAGGACGTGGTCGCGCCCGCGTACAGCGCGCACTAACCAGGCTGTTGCCGAGAGAGCAAGACAGGAAGGAGATCTGATGACCGATGAAAAAGTAACGAGTTCGTCCGTGAGTGTTGCCCTGGCGTGGCTGGTAGTCGTTCTGCCAGCCGCCTGGGGCGTCTACAACACTGTTCTGCGGGCTGCGAACCTGTTCACGAAGTAGCAGAACCAAAGAACCGCCTCGACGCCGGAACTCACGTGCTGAGCGCCAGCCACGCAAGCGGCTTCGGTGTCGACGTAGCGGATCGCGCTAAAAGCCGGTCCGCTGGTACCGCTGCTGGTGCCACTCCCAGGCGCTCTTCACGATACCGTCCATATCGGTATGTTGCGGGCGCCAGCCGAGTTCCTTCGCGATCTTCTCAGAGCTCGCGATCAACACGGCCGGGTCGCCGGCGCGGCGCGGCTCTTCGACGACCGGCACCGGGTGACCGGTCACACGCCGCACTGCTTCCACGATTTCGCGCACGCTGAAGCCGACGCCGTTCCCCAGGTTGTAGATGAGGCGCAGAGGCTCGCTGCCGGCCAGGAGCGCCTCGAACGCCAGCTTGTGTGCACGAGCGAGGTCGCTGACGTGGATGTAATCGCGGACGGCGGTTCCGTCGGGGGTCGGGTAGTCCTGGCCAAAGATCTTGATCGATTGTCGGCGGCCCAGGGCGACATCGAGCACCAGCGGGATGAGGTGTGATTCGGGCTCATGCGCTTCGCCTCGTCCGGGGACAGCACCGGCAACGTTGAAGTAGCGGAGGCTCGCATAGCGGAAGCCGTGGATCTGGTAGAACCAGCGCAGCATCTGCTCGACCAGCAGCTTTGATTCGCCGTAGGCGTTGGTGGGGCGCAGCGGCGCATCCTCAAGAATGGGCGTGCTTTCAGGCTCACCATAAAGAGCGGCTGTCGAGGAAAAGACCAGCCGGCGCGTGTCCGTGGCGAGCATCGCTTCGAGCAGCGTCAGGGTTGTTGCACTGTTATTGCGGAAGTAAATCTCAGGCTTCTGCATGCTTTCGCCAGCCTCGATGAGTGCGGCGAAATGCATTACACCGTCGAACCGTCCTTCGTGCAGTGTTTGCTCGATGAGCGCCCGATCCGCCAGGTCGCCCTCAATGAAGTGCGCGCCCGGCGGCAGCATGGACCGGTGTCCATGGCACAGATTGTCGTAAATCGTGACTGTGTGGCCCGCCGCCAGCAGTTCCTCAGCCACGGTGCCGCCCACATACCCGGCCCCGCCCGTTACCAGTACCTTCACGTGTTGGTCCTTCTTGATTCCAGGCTCGTCTGCGCTCAGGCGGCAGCCGTGCTCACTCCGCACGGCTGAGCAACCGAAGCACCGGCGCGCCTAGTCTAACAGCGTGATCGGCAGGCTATTGACACTGTAGGTGCGGCGGAGGCCCTCCATAGTAACCGGAAGATACTGCTGCTGGCCGAGCAGACACCGACTTCCCCGCTAGAATGTAGCCAGAGTCCGCAGTCCAAGTCAAACGTGCGATGTGAGTGCAGGCGCGGAACTAAGAGCGGCCACATGGGTCTACAGGGGAGCAGGATGGGCCAGGGATCGCCCGAAAGCCGGGGTGGGTCGCAGATAGAGTCGCCAGTTGAGTTCAGAAGCGCAGGAGCTTCGACCGACGCAGGATTCGCCGCCAGTGACAGAAGACGACTATCCACGCTTTCGCCTGACAGTTCAGGCTCTGCACCGCATCTCACGGCCAACACCGGAATAGGAACTATGCCCCAGCAACCAGACATGTACCAGGACGGCGACCAGGAGAAGAGACAAGAGGGTGCAGTGGCCCTGCTGCAGCGAACCCCGCAGCGTGATGTGCTGAACCATGCCAACTTTGGTCTGCTGCCTAGGGAACAGGGACGCATGGGATCCTTCGGCGTCTCCGCCGTGGTCAATCTCATCATCATCGCGGCCATCCTTGCCTTCACCCTCAACCAGGTGCACGAGGAACATGTCCGGCAGCAGGCAGAGCTTGTTTATGTAGCCCCGCCGCCGCCTGAGCCACCGCCGGTGCCCAGGATCAAAATGCCCCCCATCCCTCCGCTGCCGAGGGAAGTGGTGAAGATCCCTCCGCCGATACCAAAGCCGGTGATCGAGCCTCCGAAGCTTGAGCCGATGAAGGTTGCCGCGCGACCGCCTGCCCTGCCCGCGCCTGCGCCGCGTCCTGTTGTCACCCCGCCCAAGCCGGTCGTCGGCGCATTCCAGTCGCCCACAGCGCCGGCGGCGCAGGCGCCGAAAGTTGCGGCAGCGCAGGCAGCTGGCTTTGGTGCGCCAACCGGCGTGCAGGCGAATCCCAATGCCAATCGCCCCTCGCAGCTAACCACGGTGGGTGCGTTTGGCGCCGCTTCCAACGCCAACCAGGGTGCGGCCTCACGGCAGGGAGCAGTGGCAACCACGGGCTTTGGCTCGGGCGCACCGGCAGGCTCGCCTAACGGCAGCGCCCGGGGCGTAGTGGCCACCAGCGGCTTCGGCTCCGGCTCGCAGCCGGCAGGGGCACCAGGCGGACGCGGCACAGGAGCCGTCGCCAGCACAGGTTTTGGTGCCGGCACCGCACCCAGCGGCACACCTGGTGGCGGCCGTGGCGCGGTCGCTTCTTCAGGCTTCGGCGCAAGCGCGGGTCCAGCCGGCAATCCTCCTTCCCGGGTTCAAACCCCGGTGACGACCGCGATTGTTGTTCTTTCCAAGCCGCTGCCCCAGTACACTGCGGAAGCCCGGGAAGCACACATCGAGGGGGATGTGACGCTTGAAGTTCGCTTCTCAGCAGATGGCCAGGTGGAAGTGCTGCGGGTCATCAATGGGCTCGGTCATGGACTGGACGAGCAAGCACGAGCTGCTGCGGCGAGGATTCGCTTCAAGCCAGCTACACGGGACGGCAAGGCAGTAGACCAGGTTTCTGTCATTCATGTTGCTTTCCAGCTGGCGTAGACCAGTCGCGCATTGAGCGCGGGCGACGGCAAGTAGTTCCATACGATTCACACCGCCGGGATTTCCGGCCTATGAGGATTTTTATGATTGCTCGTAAACTCGGGCTCTTGGCGCTTGGCGCCACGCTGGCGGCCGCCCCGGCCTTCGCGAAAAAAGAGAAGCCACTGGTTCTGCCGCCGCTGACCGCCGATCAGAAAGAGCTGGTCACCAGGGCCATGGCGCAGGAAAAAGCAACGGTCAAGCAGATTGCCAAGCACACGCCTGTGGTGCAGACGTATATCCAGAACATGCGGCCAGATCCGATCGAGTACCAGGTGCCGGTCTCTGACCAGTACATCATCGGCCGCGTCGACTTCGGCAAGACGTTTTCGGATGAGCAGTATGACTCGAAGGCAACCAAGAAGGGGCTGCTTCATGGCTCGCTCAGCTACATCACCGGGCTCAGCAAGGCTTTCGAGCTAAGCTATTCGCCTACCGGCTTCATGGACATGATGTTCATTGATCCGGCGGGTTTTGACTTTCAGCATTACGACTTCACGTTTGTTCGCCGCGAGTTTGTCGGCAACGTGCGTACTTCGGTCTTCGACGTAAAGCCAGGCAAGAAGGCGGGCGCCGGGCGCTTCTTCGGCCGGATCTGGGTTGAGGATCGGGATGCCCACATCGTTCGATTCAACGGCACCTACACCAGCAACCCGAACGACGAAGACACGCACTACTACCATTTCGACAGCTGGCGCGCGAATATCCAGGAAGACCAGTGGCTGCCTTCCGTGATTTACACGGAAGAGTCGGACCACGCGGCCGCTGCACATGCGAAGGGCTTCAAGGCTCAGACCTACTTCTGGGGCTACTCGCTCAAGCTGCCGCAAAACACCTCTGACAATGCGTCGATGGAAATTGAGAACGCGCAGGACCAAAGCCAGAACTCGCAGGATGTGAGCCCGCTGCAGGCGCAGCGCCTGTTCGTGACCCAGGCTGAAAACAATGTGCTCGACCGCCTGGTACAGGCCGGTCTGCTGGCGCCGGCGAGCCCCTTTGACAAGGTGCTCGAGACGGTAACCAACAACATCATTATCGGCAACAACCTGCAGCTGCCAAGCGATATTCACTGCCGCATCATGCTGACCCAGCCGCTTGAGGCACTCGCCGTCGGCAATACGATCCTGCTCAGCAAGGGCCTGGTCGACGTGCTGCCCAATGAAGAGGACCTCGCCGCGCTGCTTTCCTTCGAGCTTGCACACATCGTACTCGGCCATCACATCGACACACGCTATGCGTTCAATGACCGGCTGCTGTTCCCGGACGAGGCAGCATTCCAGCGCATTAACATGAACCATAACGACATCGACAATGCGGCTGCTGCGAAGAAGGCGGTCGAGTTGTTTAATAACTCGGTTTACAAAGACAAGTCGGCGAGCGTGGGGCTGTTTTTCTCGGAATTGCAGAGCCGCGAGAAACAGTTGACTTCCCTGCTTTCGCCTCGGCTTGGCGACGCGCTGATCAAACCGGACGGCACTCCCTGGCTCGAGAATATCGGGAAAGGCCAGGCCAAGCTGAACCTGATCGACATACACCAGCAGGCGGCCCTGCCCCTGGGCAGCCATCTGCGGGTTGACTCCTGGGACGACAAGGTGCTCGCTCTGAATGCCCCGGCACCGCTGATCACCAATGCCAGCGATAAGCTGCCTCTGGAAGTGACGCCGGTATTCCTGCGGCTACAGTACTACCAGGCGCCTGCTGCTGCTCCCACGGCGATACCCGCGGGCGCACCGGCGCCCGGTCCTGCCACCGGCGGCGACACGGCAGCCCCGGCACCTGCAGAGAATGCACCGGCCGCTCCCGCGCAGAACACCACCGCCGCACCTGCCAATCCTGCCGGTACGGCAGCCAACGCTCCACAGTAAGGCCTTCGCCCAAGGCACGCAGAGGACTGGAAATCTGCGTGCCGGGCGTTTCCTCTCGCTGCCATGCTGAGCTTTACTGGAGACCCCAATCGATGCGTGCATACACGAGCAGCCTATGCTTGCTCATTCCCCTCCTCCTGTGCCACCCCGTGCGTTCGCAGGCCCAGGTCAGTGAAGAGGCGTTGGGCGCAGGCCCTCACCTCTGGATCGGTGGCCAGTTCTCGAATTTCAGACCTGACTACAATCCCGTATCCGGGCGCCTGGACGGCGTGACCATCTTTGCGGATTACTTCCTCAGCCGCCGACTGGGTGCGGAAGCAGAGGTCCACCTCTTCGACCTGAACAAACCGGCGGGTCAGACGCAGAAAGACTTCCTCATCGGTCCGATCGTGAACGTTTACCACTACAAAGCCTTTACTCCTTTTGTGAAGGGACTGGCTGGTGCGGGCACCGTCAACTATCCCTTTGGCATCGGGTACGGAAGCTACTTCGCTTATGGAGTCGGTGGGGGCCTGGAGTATCACCTGAACTCGCGGTTCAAGGTGCGCGGCGAGTACGAGCACGAGGGACTGCCGGGAGCGCCGGGCTATGTCATCACCCAGCCGCTGCCCAGCAACGGCCTGACGCCGACCGGTTACAGCGCCGGCATCTCGTATCGTATTTACTAGATGACGCTCACCGCTTTTACTAGATGACGCTCACCGCTCACCTGGAGCGCCTCTCGATGACTCCTGGAAACAAGAAACCCCGCGACTAGCGGGGTTTTCTTGTTCCGGTCCTCATGGAGGCTATGAGGCTAGAAGTGGTAGGCCACACCAATGACAGGGTTGTAGATGTTCTCGTACCGGCCGGTGTTGCCGGTCGAGAAGCCCATGTCCGGGGTCTTCACGATGATGCCGCGGTACTCTGCGCGGATATCGAAGGAGGGGCTCAGTTCGTAGGCAACGCCGCCGCCATAAGGAACGCCGATGGCTGTCGTGCTCTTGAACACGGTTCCTTCAGACGTCTTGTTGTCGTTGATGATACCGAAGAAATAACCACCGATCCCGCCCTCGATGAAGGGGAAGAAGCTCTTGTACGAGAAGGCGCTGTAGACGTATTCGGCCGAGAACTCCTGGAACTGGGTATGCGCCCGGTAGAAGCCGCCTGGAAAGGAATACTCAGTGATGAAGCGGTTGTAGCCGTAGTTCACTTCCGCGGCACCCCGCGGTGTCAGCAGGTAGCGGTAGCTGGCCACGACGCCAACGTCGCCCTCAGTCGCAGACTGGTGCACGGCATTTCCGACGATTACTGGAGAAAAGAGCCCGGAATAGCTGACGCTTGCGTCCTGCCGGCTCTCCTGTGCATGCGCCACGCTGGCGCCGACCAAAGGTAAGCTCGCCAGAAACAGAATCCATTTCTTCATTCGCTGTGTTGACCTCTCGCCCGGCCGCGAACATATCTTTTCTTACGCCGCGGGGCGTGCCCTACAGGGCATACAAAGTTCCGGGCGCGTCGCAAAGACGCTCGGCAAGCATGGCGGTACCGTCCCATGCTCTTTCCCGGTCAATCGCAATTGTACCTTTGCCAGCATCCACCTGCTTGCATCTGACTTCTTTATCCCCGGCAACCTAAGGAGAACGCATCATGGCGGAACCATTCACACCGGCGCGGGTGACCCGCTTCTTGCTGCTTTGCGCGCTCGCCATGGGCGCTGTGTTTGCGTTCTTTTTTCTGCTGACACATGTCACGGGCCACAAGAGCGTTGAGCCCACGGCGTCTCACTCCACCCTGGCACCGGCTCTGCTGCCTGGAAGGGGCAACGGGATTGACCGGAGCGCCTGCCTGTGAACCTCGGCGGAGCGGCATCAATGAGTTCCCTCTTCCGGGGCGCCAGCCGGTTCAGCGACAAAGGCGTACGGCCTGCCA
>CAXTEW010000139.1:0-7705 GCA_964243175.1 uncultured Acidobacteriaceae bacterium | reverse complement strand
CCATCTCGCCCTTGCGCGGTCCCAGCCGCTCGATCACCGTACCGACGAAGTTGTCAGGGATATCGATGGTCAGGTTTTCGACCGGCTCCATCAACTTGCCATCGACGCGCTTGGTGACGATTTCCGGTCGACCGACCATCATTTCGAAACCCTCGCGGCGCATCATTTCGAGCAGGATCGAGAGCTGCAGCTCGCCGCGACCAAGGATCTTGAAGGTGTCGGGAGAGCCTGTCTCCTCGACCCGGATCGACACGTTGGTCAACAGTTCCTTGTCGAGCCGCTCGCGAATATTACGCGAGGTGACGTACTGGCCTTCCCGGCCAGCCATCGGCGAGTTATTCACCGACATCGTCATGGCAATGGTGGGCTCATCGATAACAATCAACGGCAGCGGCTTGGGGTCATCGACGCTGACAAACGACTCGCCGATGGTGATGCCCGGGATCCCGGCGATCGCAATAATGTCACCCAGCTCTGTCTGATCGGTGTCGACGCGCTTCAGACCGGAGAAGGTGAACAGCTTGGTGATCTTGACCTTCTCGAGTGACAGGTCGCGCTTCGAAACCATCACTTCATCGCCGGTCTTGAGCGTGCCATTGAAGACGCGCGCAACGGCGAGCCGGCCAAGGTAATCGGAGTAATCCAGATTGGTCACCAGGATCTGCAGGCTGCCGCTTGGATCGCCAGGTGCCTTAGGCGCGGTTGTCAGGATGGTCTCAAACAGCAGCTGCAGGTTCTCGCCCAGCTTGGTTGCTGACTCCGATGCCAGCCCCAGCTTGCCATTGGTGTAGAGAACGGGGAAGTTGAGCTGATCTTCGCCAGCGTCAAGATCGATGAAGAGGTCATAGACCTCGTTCAATACTTCCTGCGGCCGCGCGTCGGGGCGATCGATCTTGTTGATGACCAGGATGGGCGGCAGCTTGGCCTCCAGTGCCTTCGACAACACGTAGCGGGTCTGCGGCAGCGGACCTTCGGAGGCGTCGACAAGCAGGATGACCGCGTCAACCATCTTGAGCGCGCGCTCGACTTCGCCGCCAAAATCGGCGTGGCCCGGGGTGTCGACGATATTGATCTTCGAATCCTTGTAGAAGATCGAGGTGGCCTTCGACAGGATGGTGATACCGCGCTCGCGCTCCAGGTCATTCGAGTCCATGACGCGGTCGGTAAGCGCTTCATTATCCCGGAAGGTTCCCGATTGGCGCAGCATGGCATCGACCAGGGTGGTCTTGCCGTGGTCAACGTGGGCGATGATTGCGACGTTGCGGATATCAGAGTGGGGCACGCGAAAACTTCCTGTTCTGTGAGCTGAATTGATGCTGGTGACACTGAAGATGGGGTGACAGCCAAAGCGAAAGATAAAACCGGACGCAAGCGCAGGCAGTGCGATCCGTGGCCCGCATGGGCGATCCCTCTCAGTCTAACAGGCGGGTTTACTCGTACTTCAGCGACTCGACCGGGTCGAGCTGGGCTGCGCGGTTGGCGGGCAGCGTCCCGAAGATTATGCCGACCGCGGTCGAGGTGACCAGGGCGATCACCACTGACCAGGGAGAGATCGGGATCGCGTAGGAGGTAAAGAAGCGCAGGGACAGTGGCAGCGCCAGGCCCAGGGCGGAACCGATGATGCCGCCGGTCAGCGAAATAAAGACGGCCTCGATCAAAAACTGCAGCTTGATTTCGCGTGAGGTCGCGCCCAGCGCCTTGCGGATGCCGATCTCGCGGATACGCGAGCGAACCGTCGCCAGCATGATGTTCATGATGCCTACGCCCCCGACCGCCAGCGTCACGGTAGAGACGAGCAGCAGCACGACCGTGAGCGCGTCGGTAATGGATGCGGCGGTCGTCAGCAGTTCGGTCAACGTGCTGGTCTGGTAGACAGAGTTCGGCTGATGCCGGCTATGCAGCACCGCCTTGATCTCCCGCGCGGCCTCATCCACGTCTCCCCGGTCGCGGATCGTGATGTAGATCTGGCTCAGGTTATCGGTGCCCGAAAAATAGCGGGCTACCGAATACGGGATCAGGATGGTCTGGTCGTCGATCTCCGACTGGCCAAAGGTATCGATACTCTCCTTGAAAACGCCGACGATGGTGAACGGGATGCCGGAGAGATAGAAGGTCTGGTTGACGGCTGCATCGTCGGAACCGAAGACCTGGTGCGCCAGGTTCTCTGTCACGACCGCCGCCTTGGTGTGCGAGCTTTCATCCTCCTCGTCGAAGAAGCGCCCGGACAGCACCTTGAGGTTGCGCACCAGCCTGTATTGGGGGCTGACTCCGAGGACCAGCAGCTCCTTTTCTGCGCCATGAATGGCGATGCGGTCATGCATCTGCAGGAACGGCGTGGAGTACTGCACCGCGGGCACCTGCTCGCGGATAGCCCGCTCATCGTCCCGGGTCAGGTAGTCGCTGTGGAAGTTGTTTGCGCCACCGGCGCCGCCGGTGTAGTCGACCGACACCATGTTGGTGCCGATACTTTCAAGCAGGCTGAGGATGTATTGCTTGCCTGTAAGCCCGATGGTGACGACAAAGATCAGCGACGCCGCGCCGATGACCATACCCAGGGCGGTGAGCGCAAACCGCAGCTTGCTGATGCGGAAGCTGTCGATCGCGAGCAGCACGATCTCTGACAGCAGCATGGTGCGCTTGGCACTGGCCAGCGTGGCGTCAAACGACTTGCGGGATGCGGTGCGCAGCGAAGCCATGGCCAGACTTCCATGGTACGCGAGCCGGTGATGCAGCGGAGTGAGCGAGCCCTGGGCGCCGCGTCGAAAAATGTTGCACAGTAGTTAATGGCGCAGTCGCTTGTCAAGGCGCGAAACCCTGTTTTTACGGCGATTCTCTCACCCGCCCAGGGCGCCCGCCTGGGCGTTCGCAAGTACATTGACATGTATCTATTTGCCACCATATAGACCGTGTGCAGCTGATTTCTCTGTCGAGGCAGCACACTATGAAAACGCACCAGTCTACGGGACCCTCTTTACCTGCCTTTGCCAGCAGGCCGGACCGCTTCTGCAATCACGCGGCCCCGCTGGTCCTGGCCGCGTTTCTAGTGCTGGCTGCGCACCCGGTCGCGTTCGCACAGGGAGTGTTCGGCTCGATCATTGGCACGGTGACTGACACCTCGGGTGCGGTGGTGCCAAACGCCACCATTGTGGTCACGGACGTGAGCAAAGGCACCAGCCAGACCGTGCAGTCGAACGCCAGCGGCAACTACTCCGTGTCCCGGCTGATCCCGGATGCTTACTCCGTCAAGGCGACGGCCCAAGGCTTCACGCCGGCCGAGGCCGACAACGTGGTCGTCTCGGCGAACACCTCGCCCCAGGTGGACCTGGCCTTCCAGGCCGCAGGCGCCAGTCAGAATGTCACCGTCTCGGCAGCCCCGCCGCCGCTTGAAACCGACCGCGCCGATGTAGCGGTGGTGCTCAGCAATCGCCAGCTGCAGGCCCTGCCGAACCAGAATCGCAACTTCACCAGCTTTGCGCTGCTGGTCCCGGGTGTCCAGCGGGGATCGTTCAATATCAATCCGACGGAGAATCCGCAGGGCACGCAGTCGCTTGAAGTCAACGGTGCCAACTATGGCTCGCTCGGCTACTTCCTTGACGGGACCGACAATCGTGAGCCCATCGACGGCATCATCGTCGTCAATCCCACGCTTGATTCGGTGAGCGAGTCGCAGGTGGATACCGAGAATTTTCCTGCCGAGTTCGGTGGCGCCATTGGAGGCTTTGTCTCGGCACAGACCCGCTCCGGCCAGAATGCCCTGCACGGCGATGCTTTCCTCTTCCGGCGCAGCTCCGCGCAGCAGGCTCGCGACCCATTTACCCAGGTGCAGCCTGACCCGGTCACTGGCAAGTTCCTGCCGGACGCACTCTACAGCCAGTTTGGCGGCTCGGTCGGCGGCCCCATCAAGAAGGACAAGATCTTCTTCTTCGGCGATTACCAGGGAACCCGCCAGAAGATCGGCACCAGCGTGGAGCAGAATGTGCCCACGCTGGCGGTGCGCAATACCTGCCTGAACCCGGCTTCGGCAACCTGCGACCTCCGTGCGTATGGAGGAGGCGTCATTGCGAATACCCTGGTCACGCCACAGGGCCGCACCCTGCTGAGTGCGCTTCCTTTGCCGAACGCGGGCACAGCAAACACCATCGCGGATAACTACCTGGCCTCAGGCAATGGCAACAACAATGGCGACCAGGCAGATATCCGGCTGGATGACCAGGTGACTGGCACGCTGCATACATTTGCGCGCTATGACTATGCACGCTTCACCCTGCTGGGAGAACCTGTCTTTGGTGCTGCCGGGGGCACGGGCTTCGGCCTCGGCAACACAACGGGCACAGACACGGTGCAGAACCAGAGCGCCGCTACCGGCTTTGACTATGCCCTGAGCTCAAGCCTGCTGACTGACTTCCGCTTCGGCTTTCTTGACTATCACGTGGCCGAAAACAAGATCGACAATGGCGCGAACCCTGCTACCGCCGACGGAATCGCCAACCTGAACACCGGCTTGCTCGAGTCTTCCGGGTCCCCGACTTACACCGTAACCGATAGCACCGTGAGCAACTTTGGAGACCAGGGTTGTAATTGCCCACTCACTGAGAGTGAGCAGGTCTTCCAGGTGGATAACAACTGGACCAAGACCTTCGGCAACCATGCAGCGCGCTTTGGTGCTGACCTGCGGTACGCGCTCAACCTTCGTGACGCAAGCGACTACAACCGCGCGGGCCAGCTTACCTTCAGCGACAATACGGGTGCGGGCTCGGGTATCGCCGCTGTTCTCGAAGGACAGATCGCCCAGTTCCAGCGCTTCGACGTGTATAACTCAAGCGCCGCAACCCGGCAGAAGCGGGGCGGTTTCTACGCGCAGGACAGCTGGCGCGTCACCCCCAAACTCACTCTCAACTACGGTGTCCGCTGGGACATCATCTTCCCTGAAACCGTGAACAGCCCGGGCAACGGCGGCTTTACCGACCTGCAGAACGGTACCATACGCGTGGGCGGCGTAGGCGGCATCGGCACCAATGGCAACGAGAAGATAGACCTCACCGATCTCGGGGGCCGCTTCGGTTTTGCGTACCAGGCGCGGCCTGGCACGGTCATCCGCGGCGCTATTGGCCAGGTGTATGACGACGTAGGATTCTTCGGCACCATCTTCGGCTCGGCGCTTGCGCAGAATGTACCTGTCGTCAATGCTGAAAATGTGGGCAGCGCCAATGCCACGGCAGCGGCATATAACTACAACACGTTGCCCGCGCAGACCGCACAGTTCCCGATCCCTGCGAATGGATTGATCCCTATTCTGAACGGGATTAACTACAACGTGCGGCCTGCCACACTGATCCTGCCCAAGGTCGATCAGTTCAACGTAAGTGTGCAGCAGCAGGTGACACACGACATGACGTACACGCTGGCCTACATCGGCAACATTGGCGAACGGGTGTACCCGGGTGAGACAGAAGGTTTCAACGTAAACCAGTACGTACTGCCGACGAACCCGGCAGACCTGGCCGCGACCGATACGAATACAGCGCCCGGTGTCCTTAGCCAGGACCAGCGCAGGCCTTACTACCATCGGTTTTCAAGCGGTACACCCTACGATGGCATGGTCCAGGTGTGCTGCTCGCAGAACATCAACTCCACAGCACCAGCTGCACGCGAGCACTACAACGCACTGCAGACCACGATTGAGCAGCGCTTCGCACACGGCTTCCAGTTACTGGCGGATTACACCTGGTCGCGTGCGTTGAACTACGGCCAGACGTACTTCGCTATTGACCCCAGGGTCGAACGTGGACCAAGCGACACCAACCGCAACCAGCTCTTCGTGCTGAGCGGTATCTATGAGCTGCCATTCGGCAAAGGCAAGATGATCGGCGACACGGGCAATCGGCTGGTCAATTATGCGATCGGCGGCTGGCAACTTGCCGGCACAACGACATGGGAGAGCGGCCTGCCGTTTACCCCGACCTATGGCGAGTGCAACCTAGACCAGGATGTGGATAGCAACTTTGGGGGCCCGGGTACTTCGAGCGATTGCCGCCCGGATAAGACAGGGAGCAGCAGTGCCTTTGCCATGGCGACGGGCAGTTACGATCCAGCAACCCACTCCCGTCGCTACTTCACGCCGGTCGCGCCACTCACCGGCCCGGCCGGCTCAACATCCGGACCCTTCGTGCGGCCGGCGTTCGGGACCATCGGTAACATCGGTCGCACCTCGTTCCGCGGACCATTGGATTACTTTGCCGATGCCTCACTCTTCAAGAACTTTCCCATCACGGAGCGGGTCCAGGGACAGTTCCAGTTCCAGGCGTTTAATGTCTTCAACCACGTACCGCTGGGGCTGCCCAGCGCCACCAATGCCCGCTGCATTGACTGCGCCACCGGCGATGCGGGGCTGATCACGAGCGTCGACTCGTCTGTCTCCGGGTCGGGCACGCCGTACATGCGGCAGCTGCAGTTTGGCGCTCATTTCCAGTTCTAGCTTCCGATTTCCCCATGGGAGGCTGCCTCAACCGGCGGCCTCCTTTTTGTGCCGCCCCGATGTAGACTGTGGAGGCACCGCCAGCCCGCGGAGGGATGTGTGAGTGGTTGAAACAGGCGGTCTTGAAAACCGCTTTACTTTAACCGGTAACGGGGGTTCGAATCCCTCTCCCTCCGCCACAGACCTGTTCAAATCACATTCCAAGTGACGCGGAAACACTGAAGCGCCCCAGAAGGCCAGGAACTCCCATCAGGACTGGAAACCTGTTATGGCAACGTAGGATGGTCACGGCAACGCTGCAGGAGCAAGGCTTGCAACAAGACACGGACGCTGGATCTCGATGTGGCAAACACAGGCGTCCACTACAACAATCGCCGTGGACACAGATCGGGAGATCGATATGCTGGAGCGGATGCAACGTGCGTAAACCACCGTCTCTCTTGTTTCTCGCGGCCGCTTCCTCGCTGTTGCTGATCAGTGCGGTGCCACTTGCTTCGGCCCAACAATCCATGGCGACATCCAAGGCCGGCCTCGGCACCGATCTGCCGCCTACCGCGGACAGTTATCGCCAGTACGCGGCGGCTGCGGAGTCCATGCTGCACCATGACGTGCTCGATCCCTGGTACCCGCGCACGATCGACAAGGAGCATGGTGGCTTTTTTGCCGATTTCGACCGCGAATGGAATCCGCTGCCAAGCCGCGGAAAGTTTTCCGTCTTCCAGGGCCGCATGACCTGGACCGCCGCAACCGTTGCTGAGCGCCGTCCTGCACTGAAAGCGCAATACCTGCCCTATGTTCGCCATGGTGTGGCGTACCTGCACGGGACGATGTGGGACCAACGGTATGGAGGCTTCTACTGGGGACTTGGCGAGGATGGCAAACCCGCGCCACAATTTGGCGACGGCAAGCACATGTACGGCATCAGCTTCTGCGTTTACGCCCTCGCTGCTGCCTACAAAGTAGACCCGGATCCAGCCACACTCGCCTTTGCAAAGCAGGCTTTTGCGTGGATCGAGGAGCATGCCCACGATGACGTGAATGGCGGCTATTACGAGTGGCTCACACGCCAGGGCAAACCGATCCTGGTCCCGCGTTATACCGCGACGCTCGAATTTCGATACGGTGCGGACTCGCCGGTTGGTTATAAGTCCATGAACACACACATCCACCTGCTTGAGGCCTACACGGAGTTTTACGGCGTGTGGAAGGATGATCGCCTCCGTCAGCGCG
>CAXTEW010000138.1:0-7715 GCA_964243175.1 uncultured Acidobacteriaceae bacterium | reverse complement strand
CGGGCCGCACGGCCAAGAGCGTGGCGCGCGCCATGGGACTCGGTTCCGCGTTTCCTGCCGTCAAGCGTACGCCGTACGACGACTTCATGATGCGCTTCCACAACTTCCTGAAGGAGAACGAAAGCTTTCAGCGGGACGCTCACAAGGAATCGTTTGCGTTTCCGGCGGGCTCTAGCTGGATGGTGTTCACGGACACGGTGCCCCACGCGGTGCTGGCGGGGCAGTATGCGCTGGAGCAGACCTTTCTGGTGGAGCGGGGGGCGCAGGTGGCGCCTGAGCATGCGCCGTTAACTGTGCTCGAGGGGATTGCGGGTACCTTGCTTGTTTGAAGTCGTGCTTGCGCTGGCGGGCACAGAATCCAGTGCGTATGTCGCGGCCGGAAGCGCTGGGGAAAGTGCTCGCGGTTAGGGTGCGGCAACAAGGCCGTAGCCTTCCGGCTTACAGGTGGCTGTGGATATCGTGCCCTCTGAGGCCGCACAGATTGTCTAGGCAGGCTGGCTAAGAAATGGGGGCATGCACGCTGATAGTTACTCGCGGTAGAGGCCGGCATGTTGCTGGCATAGTTTAGTGAACATTGCGCCCGTGCTCGCTGTTGGTTTTCGGATAAAGCCTCGCCGACGCGCGAGTCGCTTGTGCTCCTGGGAAGCACGATGCGGGGGCATGATCTTTTTTGCCATTCGCTGGAGCAGGTATTAGACCGGGATGCATGGTGTCAGGGAGATAGCTATCTTGCCGCTGTCCTCCCGGTGTTTCCTGCAGCGTTGGCCTTGATATATCTCTTCTCTACCGATATAAGCCAGGCGAGTTAGGTGTGAACACACGCTACTGGTATCTGCCGGTTCTGTATAAAGTCCTGTCGGCGACGTCCGTTTGGCTAGTGTCTCGGTTTGAATCGGCGTTCCCAACAACTGCGCTCGCATCCAAACACGCTTCACATCTCCCAGCGATGGCGGGGGCGCATCTCCGAGCACCTTTGGAGATATGTAGAGATTGCGGCCTCAGGCACTAAAACCCTTGGTGCGATCTTGACTATGTGGATGGTTCCTGAAGGTCGTGACGCGATTCTGCGCACACGCTGGATGGTGGCGATCGCGCTTTCACATTGGCTGAGTTACCTCAACGTCATGGGATCGCTGACGGGGCGCTATACGGGAGTGATTGCAGCGGGCTATCGGAGGAATTGACCCGCATGCTCCTGCAAACCAGGCTAAGTAGTTTGATTCACGATAAAGACCCGGGTTCGTGGCTGCATCTGGCACCTGGGCGAGCCTCCATATCCCGGTCGGATGGTCGCAGGAGACTACTGCTTCTTTCGTGAATGTAGGGAAAGGAAGATCTGTGGACAGGGACAAAGGCGGAGCAAGATGCTTCGGCTGCGCTCAGGATGCCTGCAGGGTTTCCAGCGTACGTGGTAGGACGCAAGGGCTGAGCGCCCCCGTTGATCCTGGAGGAAGCCGGTCTGGCAGGCGAGTCCCACGTCGGAGTGCCCGAACTGAGCTGTTCAAGAACGCGACCCAGGCGGCCCATGGCAACCTCTCCCGGATGGAGGAGGTTGTAGACCGCAGCCTGGGCTTGCATTTACTGGCCGGTGAGGAACTGGCTGCGGACGCTGGTACTTACCGTGAACGTAGATGCGGGATGAGGATCGACCGAAAGAAAGAAGAGAGTGCCGGTCAGGAAGGCTCCGGAATAACCTACGTAGTTTTCCATCGTGGAGGAGCCGGGAGACGCAGGGATGGCCATCGTAAATCGTCCTGTACCGCGGGTGGGATATCCGTTTGAGTCAGGAATGATTGGTCCCGTAAAGGTACCGTTCAGCGCGGAAAAGCTGGTGGTGGTTCCATTGCTGACGAGCAAACCAGAAGCAGCGACTGTGCCGGCGATGGTTCCAGGTGCCTGGACCGTTGGCGCCGTGAAGTTGAGGGTGCCGCTCCCGCTGAATGGGTTTGTGCCGCCTACAGATTCTCCAACTTCTGTGAAAGCAAAGGTCTGCTGCGAGCCTTGGGCGGTGGGATTGCCCTGGGGGGAGAAATAGCGGTCAGCCGGCCCGAGTTCACCGGAAACATGAAGCAATGGCCCGGCGCCGGCGACGATGGTTCCCTGCACGGAGCCGAGAACAAGCGGTAGGGTGGTGTAGAAGGTGAAGCCGAAGTTGCCTTGGGGCGTGGTGATGGTGAATGAACCTTTGCCTGTGCTGTCCAGCTGGTAGGTACCGTGGACTGCCTGAGTCTGGATCACGCCGCTGCCGCTGTTTTTATCAACAACGCCGGCGGTGATGTTGCCGGCGCCATCGGTAGTGACGCTGCCGGCGATGGCTACCAGCTCTGTCGCACCGGCACCGGCGCTTTCCTGTCCGCTGAGGAAGAAGGCGTACTGGCCTTCGATGTCGGACACAGCAGTGCTGGGGGGAGCCGGGGCTGCCTGCGCGGCGGCAGGCGCTCCGGAGAGTGCCGCCCCGGCCATTGCAAGAAGAAGCTGGAGCGAAATGAGAAGTCGCTGATGGGTCATGACCGTGTACCTTTCACTGGTGGAAGCCTGGTTCTGTGGGCACAAGGGTGAGTGCCAAGCTGTAAGCCCCGTTTGACTCTGCAGGCGAGTGGCGAACTAGTAGCTGCCCGCCTTACCGGCGAGCAGGCCTACGTCGGCACGCGGCGAGGTCGACACAAAGAAGAAGGCATTCCCGCCTGCGACCTGGTAGGCGGCGTAGCTTTGCGGGGCTGCGGAGGGCTGGGTCGGGTTGGTCAGCGTGAAGGTGGTTCGACCGGTTGTCGGGTCAAATTGCGTGTATTTTCCGGTTAGACCAGAGAAGTCAAAGGTCGTGGCATCGCCGGCAATCGTGCCCCGGCTGGTGACGGTACCGCTGGAGGTGAACTGGAACTGCAGGGCTCCTGCGAGTGCTACGTTTGTGCTGCTTTGCTCGCCTGTCAGACTTGCCGGGAACGTGCCATTGAGCATGGGCAACACCGGAGTTCCACCGGAATATCCTGAGTTAGCTTGCGGATAGTCTGTCTGTAACAGGGTGCCAGTGACCGAGGCCAGGCCGCCCGCGGTGGTGGCGACCACTCCCTGGTTCAGGAAGGTAGACGCGGGATTGGCATAATCCAGGCCAGTCATGATCTGAACCAGTGTGGGCCCAAAGAGTGGGATCCCCTGCACGGCGAGCTGCAGCGTGCCCTGTGCGGTGGCCAGGTTGATGGTGCCATTGCCGTAGGCGCTAAACTGGTAGGTGCCGGTAACGGGTACACCTGCTTCGACGCCTGCCGGGGTGTTCAGGTCAAGGATGCCCGCCGTGATGTTGCCCTTGCCATCAGCCGTGATGCTGCCCGCTGCGGCGATCGCGTGGGGGCCGGACTCGAAGTTAGAGGCCTGCCCGGAAAGCTGCACGGCGTACTGCCCCTGCAAGGCAGCGGGCGCGCTGCCACCTTTGCCGAAAACCTGGAGAGAGTAGAAGGACAATTCCGAGGGCTGGTTGTTGCCGGAGATATAGGCCGTGACCTCATACAAGCCGGCAGGGACTGGCGACGCAGTAATGCTGGCCATTCCATTGCCGGACTGTTGCGTGACTTTTGTCCCCGCGGGCAGGCCGGAGATAGTGAAACCTACCGAGTAGATCGGGTATACCGACGTTGAAAGGGTCACGGAACCGCCATCAGTCACCAGGGCTGGGGAGACGGTGACAGTTGGCCCCTGGGCGAAGGCAGTAAGGGTGCATGAGAAAGCAGCGGCAAGCAGGAGAAGCGCAGGAAAGCTGGATTGGAGCGAGCGGCGCACGGAAGTCAGGAGCATGCGGACGTGGTCCTTTCGGGTGCTGGCCAGAAAGCGCGACGGAGGGAGACTATCCACAACGCGCAGCCAGACGCACAGCGAGTGTGCCACAAAGCAACCTGACTTTGCGTATTTTTTGCTTTCCGCTCGCTCGCGATGCGATGAATTTACACGCAGCAGGAAAGGCCAGCGAGCTCACGGGTGAGATGGGCGCCATCCGTGGAGGCGAGGAGGGCTCGAACGACGGACTGCGCGGTCCCTGCAGATCGCTGACAGCAGAGGCGGTTGTGCAATGGGACCGGATGGGGGGCTCTGGCGGTGGCCGGAACAGCGAGGCGTGCTCGCGAGCAGAAAAAAGCAGGCCCGAGGGCCTGCTTCGTGAAGCGGTTACGAGGATTTAGCGGGGACCAGGGCCGCCGTTCATCATGTGCTGGACGGCCATGCTGTACCCGCGGCGGAAGCCTGCCCGGTAGTCATGCCGCAGTGGCGGCGGCACATCGGGGTGGCGGTACTCGTCGCGATTGTTGACGTTGGGCTGGCGGTGATTGTCGTAGTCCTTGTGAGCGCCCTCGATGCCGTCGTGGAAGCCGCGGCGTTGGGCGTCATTTAGTTCCTGTGGCGGGGCATCCCAGCCGCCGCCTTGGCCGCCATAGCCCGGAGGCGGTGGCCCCTGGGCACCGTATTGCGCATGGAGTGACGGGGTAGCGACGGAAAGCAGGAGTGCAAGGCTCGCGGTCGCCAGTGATCGGGTGATGGTCATAGGGTTGAACTCCTTCCAGGTAAGGATCTTACGCCTGCGCCGGTGCGACGGGAGTTGTCGCGGGCAGGGCATTGGGTCTTATCCACATAAAGCTGGAGTCTGATTCATGAACATGCAAGTGCTTTGGTGGATCGGCAGGCTTCGATGGTTCTGCAGTAACGTGTGCTGAAGCGGCGGAAGCGCTTGTGGCTGTGGAGCAGCGGTCGATGTGGTTGCGCTGCCGGTAGAGTTCTCAGTCATGGCTGCGAGGCTGTTTCCGGTGGCGTCCCGGTGGGATGACCGCGCCCGGGCGCTGGACCTTGCTGACGATCTCTGCCGAGTCGTAAGCCTTTGCCGGCGATGACGGCTTCGGCGCTCTGGGGCATCGAGCAGCCGGATCGCTTCGGCAAATGCCGCGGCCTGTCCGGCGGTGATGTGGAAGGTAACCGGCGGCCCGTCTTCAGCTGCAAGAAGGTGGATTTAAGAAGGTGGATTCTGGCGCTTAGTGCTGCTCGGGAACGCGCTGGAGCTCCGGAGACTGGCATGTGGTAGCGCAAGCAGGGCTGGCAGTGGGTGTTCCGACACCGCGCAAGCGATTCAGCGTGGAGCAGAAGCAGCAGATTCTAAGGGCTGCGTTTGAGCCGGGCGCGTCTGTAGCACGGGTGGCGCGAGAACATGGGTTGAACGCCAACCAGGTCTTCAAGTGGATGAAGCTTCGTGAACGTGGCTTGCTTGAGGAGCGACCACGTGAGAGCGCCAGACTATTGCCCGTGCGTATCGCTGACGAGACGCCAGGAGGGCAATCGCCGGCAGTGCGGCGCGGATCGATTCACATTGAGATCTCAGGCAGGGCCGTACTCACCGTGGAAGCGGATGCCGATGCGCAGTTGTTGCGCGCGGCGCTGGAAGCGCCTGCTGCGATGATCGAGGTGCGTGGTGGTACGCACGTGTGGATTGTTGCCGGCGCAACGGATCTGCGTCGCGGTTTTACTGGACTGAGTGCGCAGGTGCAGACCACGCTCGAAAAGGATCCCTTATCTGGCCACATCTTCGTATTCCGTGGAAGACGCGGTGATTTGATCAAGGTGCTGTGGTGGGACAGCGATGGATCTTGCCTGCTGGCCAAGAAGTTGGAGCGTGGCCGCTTTATCTGGCCGCTGGCGAGAAGTGGCAGTGTGTCACTGACGCGAGCACAGTTATCGATGCTGCTGCTGGAAGGCATCGATTGGCGTAGACCAGAGCGAAGCTGGGTGCCGCAAACAGCTGTTTAATATGCCTCTTTTCAGGTGCAACGGGACGCGCGAACTGTCATACTGCGAGCCATGAGTGCGATGCCAAGACTGCCCGATCTGAGCGTGCTTGCTCGCGATGCGGTCGAGGCGCTGCTGATCGAAAAGCACAGCCTGATGGTCGCTCAGCATCAAGGGCTCGCCACGCGCGACTCCGAGATCGAACACCTCAAGGCGATCATTGCGAAGCTTCGCCGCATGATGTTCGGAGCCAAGAGCGTTACAAGGTAGAAGTCGAACAGCTCGAGCTGAAGCTGGAAGAACTGGAAGAGCGCAGGGCTGAGCGCTCCATTGCAGCAGTACCAAACGCTGCTCTTGCGCCGTCGCCAGCAAGGCCCTCTCGGCGTCCTCTTCCTGAACATCTTCCGCGCGAAGTGCACACGCACATGCCTTCTCAAGAGCAGTGTCCAGATTGCGGAGGCCAGCTGCGCAAGCTCGGTGAAGATGTTTCCGAGATGCTGGAATACATCCCCTCAAGCTTTAAAGTGCTGCGCCATGTTCGGCCCAAGTTGAGCTGCCGCAGTTGTGAACACATCGTGCAGGCCGCCGCACCCACGCGCCCAGTGGATCGCGGCTTGGCCGGACCGGGGCTGCTCGCGCATGTCTTGGTGGCGAAATATGCCGATCACCTTCCGCTTTGCCGATAGGCAGAGATCTATGCTCGCCAGGGTGTCGAGATCGAGCGCTCCACTCTGGCTGATTGGGTCGGGGCTGCAAGTGGACTGCTCAAGCCGCTTATTGAGCGCGTCCGCGATTACGTGCTCGCGGCGAGCAATTCATGCTGATGACACCCCTGTGCCAGTGCTTGCTCCGGGCACCGGCAAGACCAGGACGGGCAGACTCTGGACCTATGTTCGGGATGATCGGCTTGGAGGCCAGACCACTCCTCCGGCAGCCTGGTTCGCCTATTCGCCCGACCGTAAGGGAGAGCGGCCGCGTCAATATCTCGGCAAGTTCAGCGGCACGCTGCAGGCCGATGGCTACGCTGGCTTCCACCACCTCTATGAAGGTAGCCGGATCCAGGAAGCCGCATGTTGGGCGCACGTCAGACGCAAGTTCTACGACCTGCATGTGGCTCACAGCGCCACTCGCTGCGGCTGCTATCGAGCGCATCGCCCAGCTGTACAAGATAGAAGCTGATATACGAGGCAAGCCGGCTGAGTGTCGGTGCGAAGTTCGCCAACTGCAAGCACGGCCGCTGCTCGTCGAGCTCCACGCCTGGATGGAAAAGACCTTGTCCTCGGTGGCCAGGAAGTCGGAGATCGCCTTGGCCATCCGCTATGCCCTTGCGCGATGGCGTGCGCTTCTGCGCTATGTCGATGATGGAACCATCGAGATCGACAACTCGGCTGCAGAGCGAGCCTTGCGTGTCGTTGCGCTGGGTCGCAAGAACTACCTGTTTGCCAGGTTAGACAACGGTGGCGGCCGCGCTGCCGCGCTCTACACCCTGCTGGGCACGGCCAAGCTCAACGGCCTCGACCCAGAGCGCTACCTCCGTCAGGTGCTTGAGCGCATCGCTGACAACCCCATCCAGCGGCTCCATGAACTGCTGCCCTGGAACATGCCTGACGCGGCAGTCCTAAGCACCGACTCCTAAATAGCTAAGACCCACCTTAGCAACCGCGGTCGCCTTCGGACGCTTACCCCGAAGCCATCAACCAAGTCAATCAGAGCAAAAGTTTCGGCAGAGGCTGCATGTGGATACCGCCTAGTTCGTGAAGCCTCTTGCTACCCTTTCAGTCTCCGGTGCGGAGCAGGATGGGGACAGCGTGGGGTTCTTTGTCCAGGGTCGCTGCTCCGTCTGGGCGTGGGTTCAGGGATGACGTAGTGCAGCAGCGATTCAGCGCGTCGATCGGGCCGCGAAGCTTTGAACGGGTATATGGCGGCTACAGGTGGACAGACGACAGGTACGCTGCCTCGGA
>CAXTEW010000137.1:0-7819 GCA_964243175.1 uncultured Acidobacteriaceae bacterium | reverse complement strand
TCGCCATACTCATGATCAGCGTACTCATCAAGCTCGCAACTTCATAACACCCTCTAGTAACAACGGATTGCTACAAGCAAGAGCCTCCGGATTCCTCCGCCGGCTCAATCGCAGCTTGCGAGCAGAGGATGACTTTGAGAGGGACAATGTGGCCCAGGCTGCCAAATACGGCCCAACAGGCGGACAGAGTCCGTAGACAGCGGCATCAGAAGGCCCGCAGATAATACATTCAAAACGCCGCGCCTCCTATCGCCATCTTCCTCCTCGCGTTTGTTTCAGGCCTGTACGGTCCTGTCCCGCCGACTCGGGCCATGCCGCACGGAGAGCGTTACCAGCCCTCTCATCGTAGAAGAATGTGGGCCAGCCTCCACGCGGGGCTTCAATCGCCCCCGCCGCTCCCGCTACGGGATATCGCCGGAAAGAAAGACGTTTGCGCTCGCCTCAGTTTCGTAACCGACCCTCCGGACGCCTTACGCAAGCCTTTCGCGGCTGGGGTCGATGTAGACTGCAGGCAGCCTGATGAAGCGTCTGCTCTCCCTCCTGCTGCTGATGCTCTGCGGCCTTTCGCTGCTGGCACCTCTGCTCGTCTTCGCCGCGGATGCAGAATGGACGCAAAGCAATCTCCCCGCCTGTTGCCGACGCAGCGGTCTTCATCAGTGCGGCATGTCGACCGCAGAGCAGGCACAGTTTGCCGCCCGGCCTCGTGAGTGGAGTCGCCCCTCACCCCCCTGCCCGTTTCAGTCCGCCCTCATCGCCACCACGCAGGCCGGCACCTTCCACGGTGCTCCGTTTCCTCCCCCCGCGGTATGTGCGCCCGCACTCGCCCACCCTTCCGGCGCCGCGCAGACCATGTCCCGCCTGCGCATCGCACGGGAGCGTTCCCGCCACAAACGAGGCCCTCCTCGCCTTTCCTGACGTCTGCCCCTCTCGCCTGCCGGGTATTCTGCCCGGCAAGTGCGCCTGGTTTCCGCGGCCGCCTCTTTGAAGCCGGCCTGCAGATACGCGGCTTTTAGCAGCCTCGCCAGAAATTGGAAAGTTGAATCCTATGTTTCAATGGCAGCGTCTCCTGTGCCAACTCGCCCTCCTGTTACCCATTGCAGTCTCCGCCCCTTGCTCTCGAGCCGCGTCTATCTTCGGCAGCATCCAGGGCGTGGTGCATGACACAACCCATCACCCTCTCCCCGACGCAGTCGTCACCTTGCAGGCCCTGGGTTCCGCCACCCGGCAGTCTATCCCCACCGCAGCCGACGGCGGCTTTCGCTTCCCAGCTGTTCCACTGGGCGACTACATTCTTACCGCTACGCACGCAGGCTTTGCCCCGGAAAGCCAGACCTTCACAGTCGAAGCCGGCAGCACGCCTGTTCTTCACCTCGAGCTATCCGTCGCCTCGGTCCAGCAAAACGCCACTGTTCTGGCCTCTGCATCGCTCGCGGGCCTCAACCCTGATTCCGCCACACCCACTACCCTCGTCCGCGAGCAGGACATTGCTCAGACCCCCGGCTCCGACCGCACCGGCTCGCTCGCCATGATCACCGACTATGTGCCCGGCGCCTACATCACCCATGACATGCTGCACATGCGCGGCGGCCACCAGGTCTCCTGGCTTATCGACGGCGTGGAGATACCCAACACCAACATCGCCAGCAATCTCGGCCCGCAGATCGATCCCAAAGACATCGAGTACCTCGCGACCGAGCGTGGCTCCTACTCTGCCGACCTGGGCGACCGCACGTATGGCATTTTCGACGTCGTCCCGAAAAGCGGTTTCGACCGCAACAGCGACGTGGAACTTGTACTTACCGCCGGCTCCTTCGCCCAGACCGACGACCAGCTCTCCTTCGGCAGTCACACCCGGCGCTTCGCTGACTACGTCAGCCTCGAAGGCAATCGCAGCGACTACGGCCTCTCTACTCCCGTCGGCGAGGTGCTCCACGACGCCAGCGATGGCTTCGGCGGCTTCGCCTCCCTGCTCTTCAATCAAACTCCGCGCAACCAGCTCCGCTTTGTCGCGCAGCTCCGACGCGATTTCTTCCAGATCCCCTACGACCCCGACCCGACCAGCCTGGAGAACCAGCAGTACAACTCCAGCGGCCTTCGCGACACCCAGCACGAAGTCGACAGGCTCGCCGCCTTTACCTGGGCACACACCTTCTCGCCAACCACCGTGCTCCAGGTTTCCCCGTTCTTCCATCACAACTCGGCCGACTACCAGCCGAACGCAGCCGACCAGCCAGTCGCCACCGCCTCTGACCGAGGCTCCAACTATGGTGGTGTGCAGTCTTCTATCGGCATCTCCGCTGTGCAGAACATGCTCCAGGCGGGTTTTTACGGGTTTGGACAGCACGACGGTAACTACTTCGCGAACAATTTCAACGACGAGAGCGCCGCAAACTTCCAGCTTTCGCTCAGCGGCACTGGCTCTCTCGAGGAAGAGTGGGTCTCTGATACGTACCGGCTCCTGCCCAGCATCACCGTGATCGGCGGCTTGCGCGCCACGCAGTTCCAGGCCAGCATTGCCGGTGCGTCTGAGAACTACCTTGCCTCCCGCGTCGGACTGGCTCTCCAGGTTCCCAGGCTGCACTGGGTCTTCCGCGGCTTTTACGGCCGCTTCTACCAGCCGCCGCCACTCGAAACCATCACTGGCCCGCTCGCTACCTATGCCCAGTCCCAGAACACCGGCTTCGCGCCACTGCGCGGCGAGCGTGACGAGGAGCACCAGTTCGGCGTCCAGATTCCCCTTCCCGGCCCCTTCACCGGCTGGCTCATCGATGCCGATACCTTCCAGACCCGCGCCAACAATTTCCTCGATCACTCCAACATCGGCGAGTCCAGTATCTATCTCCCTGTCTCGATCGATGGCGCGCTCATCCAGGGCTGGGAGCTCACCCTGCGCTCGCCCCGGCTGCCCCACGGCGGCGCCGCTCATCTCGCCTACTCCAACCAGATCGCCCAGCAGCGCGGTGCCATCACGGGCGGGCTCGTTTGCGTTCCTGTCTCCTCCCCCGAGTGCGACGTCGCGCCCGGCTACACCCCGGTAGACCACGACCAGCGCAATACGCTCAACTTCGGTTACAGATCGCAGATCCTTCTGCACGCCTGGGCCTCGACTAACGTCTACTACGGCTCCGGGTTCACCAATGGCTCTCCCGACGCGCAGTACCCCGGCAGCTATCTTCCTCAGCACACCACTTTCGACCTTGCCGTCGGCCGGCCATTCGGCGAGCACCTCAGCGCCACCGTCCAGGCGACCAACGTCGGCAACCGCCGCGTCCTGCTCGATAACTCGCTTACCTTCGGCGGCTTCCACCAGAACGATCCCCGGCAGATCTACGGCGAGCTCCGCTATCGCTTCCACGACTAAGTCGCAACGCCACCACGAAAATCCTTGCTCCTCGCCAGAGAGCATCCATCGCGATAGAGCGGATACCTATCTTCGCGTACGCCGAACCTTTGTCATCACACCCGGTGGCATCAGCTATTCCGGCGTAAAGCTGACCGACACAGGCTTGGCAAGGCCGTGCTCGATGCGATAACTCGCGGTTACTTCGCCCAAGCCACCACACGCATGGCACTGGGCGTCCCGACGCTGTACTCCGCTTTTCAGTTG
Organism: uncultured Acidobacteriaceae bacterium; assembly: GCA_964243175.1. Classification (GTDB taxonomy): domain Bacteria; phylum Acidobacteriota; class Terriglobia; order Terriglobales; family Acidobacteriaceae; genus EB88. Next base: position 4,212 of record CAXTEW010000137.1, on the reverse strand, counting down.
CGAAGCGTCGGGATGCAGCGCCCAGCAGCCGGGCGTGAACGTCGCATCCGCAGGAAGCGCCCGTGAAACCGCGGTGAGGAAAGGAGCGAAATCGACTTCGTGCGGTCCGAACCTGTCAAACCACCAGTACCCCTCCCAGCACCCACCACCGTTTCCAGTATCCGGGTCATAGGTGCCGAGAATGGCATTCAAACCGAACCCGTACACTCGCGCTTTTGACTCGCGAACAAGTCTTCCACCATCGATCCGAAGGCCGTATAACTCCGCAAACATCCCCGACTTCCCTGTCCCGGCGAGCAGGTCTTTCCACTCCGCGGCATCTCCGCCACCTACTGCAAAGCCGGCCGCTATTACCCGCGACCCCGGAGTAATTGAAGTATTCACCTGCACAATCTCGTGGCCCGCAAGCACGCCGATTGGCACCACCTGCTGCTCCACTCGGTAGTCCTTCGCAGTGATAGGCAACCCATCCGGAGCTTTGAAGCCAAGCATCAGGTCGCCGCTCGTATCCAGCCGCAGCGGATTGCTCGTCCACCAGCGAAGCGGGTGTGCTGCCAGCGCACCGCGTGTCCCGCCCTTCTCCGTCTCAATCCTTGGCTGTAAGTGCTGCGCCGCAAGCAGACCTGGCATAAGAATGCTGAACGACATAGCTGTGCTGAGAAATCGTTGGGAACTCCACATGGCAACTCCACTTACAACCTGCGCACCGTTCTTGTAACTCGGATCGCGCTCTGGCTGAACTCTTGCATCTCACTTCTTGATTATCTGCAACACCACTGACGAAGCAGCCGCCGGCGTGTGATACACGCGCTGCGTGGCTTTCACAAAGTCCGACGGCCTCGCGTCCGCCAGCCGCATAAACGATTGCGCGTTCATCGCCGTCAGCGGAAACCACGAGCTCTGCACCTGCAGCACGATCCGGTGTCCCCGCAGGAATGTATGGTTGATGTCTGGCATCGCAGAGTCGATCGCCGTCACCTCGTTCGGCCTCAATGGTTCCGGATGGGAAAAGGAGTTCCTGAACCGCGCCGCCATCGGCTCGCCGCGCACAAGCTGCTGATACCCCGGGCGCGGCTCATGGGTGTCGTCTTCATCGATCAGTTTCACGTCGAAATCAGAGTCTGTGCCGGAACTCGAAGCCCGAAGGCGCACTGCAATCGGCCCGGCAACCGTTACATCCTGGTTCAGCACATCGCTCCTGTACGTAAGTACATCCGCACGGCGCGTTGCAAATCGCTGATCGCCATACATATAAGTCGAGTCGAGTTCAGTCGGCGGCTGCTCGACATAAGGCACGGGTTTCGCGGGATCGCTTACGTATTCGTCGTAGGAGCCTTCCCCCTCTACCGGCGGCTCAAAAGTAAGTCGCCCCCGTGCATGGAGGTAGAGGCTGGTAGCCTGCGCGCCGGGCGGCGGCCACGAAGCGTAGCTCCGGTACAACACCGCCTATGCGGCCGGCAGCCACTTCGTGGCGAGTCTTTGATTTGACGGACACCCGCCACGAAGTGGCTGCCAGCCGCACAGGCGGTTTTCCCTCTGTAAACTCCCTAGAGACATGCCCCTTTCCATCGCCGAATTCGTCGCCCGCTGGCGCCTCTACACCGGCTCCGAACGCTCCGGCGCCCAGCCCCACTTCCTCAATCTCTGCGACATGCTCGGCCAGCCCACCCCCGCCGCCACTGACTCCACCGGCGAGCGGTACGCCTTTGAGAAACACATCGAGAAATCCAGCGCCGGCAAAGATTCGCCGACGTCTGGATGCGCGACCACTTTGCCTGGGAATACAAGGGCTACCACCGCGATCTCAAGCGCGCCTACCGGCAGCTCAACGACTACCGCGAGGCCTTCCGCAACCCGCCGCTCCTCGTCGTCTCCGACTTCTCCCACTTCGAGGTCCACACCAACTACACCTCCACCTCCAAGCGCGTTTACGCCTTCACCCTTGACGACCTCGCCCGCAACCAGCCCACCGCCGCCTGCCCGCTCCCGCCCCTCACCGTTCCCCGCGCCCTCTTCGGCGACACCGATCCTCCGCCCCGAGCGCACCGACGCCCTCGTCACCCAGGATGCCGCCCGCCAGTTCGCCCGGCTCGCCGAACGCCTCGAGATGGAGAACCGCAATCTCGGCGCCACCCGCGCCCAGATCGCGCACTTCCTCATGCGCATCCTCTTCTGCCTCTTCGCCGACTCCATCGGCCTGCTCCCCGAGGGCGTCTTCCGCAAGCTTCTTCAGGGCCCCGACCGCTTCCTCCCGACGAAGTTCCTCCGCAAACTCACCCTGCTCTTCCAGGCCATGAGCGAACCCGACGGCATCTTCGGCGAACACTCCATCCGCTTCTTCAATTAGTTCGGAGAACTCGATAGGGGTAAGAAACAGGACTGGTGCGTTGCTCTTTTCTCTCAAGCTTGCAGACGTATACCGATGCTGTCATCCTCGAGGCATTTGGTGTTTTGGGAACTGCTCAACTACGATCAAACGAGCGTGGAGTCTTGTATGGCATACCAGAGTTTTGTCCGCCTTGTGCTTGGCGTGGGCATCGCTACAGTTTTTGCATCCATCGCGCATGCGCAATCCGTCGACCGCTTCGGGCGACCATCGTGGATGTCGTCCCCTTCAGTCCAAGGGTCGGAATCTGACGTGAGTGGCGTTAATGGAGTTGATGGAGGGGTGCGTGATGCACGAGCAAAGATGTTCAGCGCCCCGCGTGAGCTTGGCCCGCAGCAGGACATTTCAAAGTCAAACGTTGTGGCGCAAGGTTGGTCCAAGTCGGAAGATTTGTCACGGCCCCCGTCTTTACCTATCTCCCATGCCGATGTCATTGCCTCCGGCGTTGTAACGAGCACAAGACCTTTCCTTAGTGAAGACCGCTCGCAGGTTTACTCTGACCTGAGCTTCGTGCCCGACACAATCCTCAAAGATAGCTTAAGAAAGGTCACGGGTGGGGGGCCCATCGTCATTGTGGCTAGAGGAGGATCGATCCGCTTTCCAAATGGCGTCGTCGCCACCTCGTACGGCTCCGAGGGATCCAGCCCATTCAACGTGAATACGCACTACTTGTTATTCCTACATTATGTTCCCGAGGCTCAGGCGTACACCGTGATCAAAGCATGGGACACGTCCGGCTCCAAGCCTCGTGAAATGGACGAAAACGGGCTCTACAGTCCTTCTACTGTATCCCCTGATTCAAATTCCGAGACCACCTCGGATTCCCTGCCAGCGCTGGTCGAGAGCCGCATTGCTGAGAAGTAGTTGGAGCTCGCCACTTTCGAGCAATAGGAGGTTCTAGGAATGCGCCGTCTCTTAGGTGTTTGTGCACTCATAGCGAGTTCGTCCTATAGCTTTGCGCAAGCCTCCCCGCCCTCGAATGCGTCTGGGCAAAGCAATGGATTGCCTGTGGGCTGGCGGGCAAACTCGCAAGTGACAGTGTTCATTGACGGAACACATTTCGGCCAGGTAGCGCTGCATCCGAGGCGGTGATGCAGGGCCTTGTAAACGATTCTATGGCTTACTAGAACCAGGGTATTGAGTTACACCTTTCAGAGTGTAAGCTCTGCACCCAACCTCAAATCGAATCAGGTCTATGTGACTCTTGGTGTTTTCACAAACCCTTATAAATATGGTGAAAATCTGTATAGCTGGTTGTCAGACAGCGCTGCAGGACTCGATGTCACTCAAACATCTTTCATTGCCCTTGCCCCCATCAATAGTTACGAATCCGGCTGCAGTGACTTACGCAACGGCCCATGAAGAGTCTCACAACAACTTCTTGGGAGATTGCCCTCTGTGCAATGGAAACTCCACCATCATGAGCTATCAGAACGACATACTAAACCCGCCATTTGCAGGCCCAATCGGCAACGATATGGACGCTGAAGACACCTTCTCAATGGGAACGGGTGGAGCTGAAGGTGGATGCGATAGCCACCTTTGTTACTTCCCATATTGAGGTGGCGTCTAGTTCTATGTGTGCAAGGACAGGACGCGACAGCACTCCTGAGCGAAGCCGAACGACCTGCGGTTGACCCACGCCATCTATCCATGAAGGGGCCAATCCAAGTAAAACAAGGTACGTCCCCATAGGTAACCTACAAGCAAGTAACAGGTCGTCAACATAAGGAGCACGTCATAAGTAGTGGGTGTTCCAGGTAAACGCTGCGTCATCCTGAGCGAAGCCGAAGGATCTGCTTCCCTCCCGCCCGCTACTCCAGCCA
>CAXTEW010000136.1:0-7837 GCA_964243175.1 uncultured Acidobacteriaceae bacterium | reverse complement strand
GTCATCCTGAGCGAAGCCGAAGGACCCGCGGTTGACCCACCACGCGCACCTCCATCCCCACCGCTGCCCCAAACCAGTGTCATCCTGAGCGAAGCCGAAGGATCTGCTTGGCCCACCACCCGCACTCCCTCCCGCAGGAAAGCAGCGAACACGCGCCAGCAGGAACCTCCTCCATACGGAGATCGGAGAGCTTCAGCGGCGGCAACCCGCGCCGAGTCCCATAGCAGGAAGCCCACCACAACCAGGGCACACCCCCAGGCCGTCGTACCATCATTCCGACACCATGACCCCGTTCCCGCTGCGACCCATCCACAAGCCGGTAAAAGCCCACTTCGAAACACTGGCCACCTTCCACAAACACGGCCATACCACCGAGGGCAACACCCGCTCCGCCTTCGCCGACCTCCTCAAGCGCTGCTGCCCTCCCTACGCCTGGCACCTCGTCGAGGAGTACCAGTTCAAAGGACAAGAAGCCGCTTCGCGCCGACGGCGCCCTGGCCGACGACTTCACCCTCGTCCACGGCCTCTGGGAGGCCAAGGACGACGACGATGACCTCGCGAAGGAAATCACGCGCAAACGCGACGCCGGCTACCCGTTCACCAACATCCTCTTCCAGTCCCCCAGCCGCGCCGTCCTCTACCAGGGCCAGGGAATCGTCTTCAACGACTCCATCGCCGACCCGGAAAATCTCGTCACCGTCCTCCAGCTCTTCTTCGAGCACAAACAGGCGCACGAGGTCGACTGGGAAGAAGCCGTCACCCGCTTCGCCGAAAAGATCCCCGACCTCGCCCGGGGCGTAACCACCATCCTCGAAGGGGAGTTCACAAAGAACGCCACCTTCCGCGACAACTTCGCGTCCTTTGCCGCACTCTGCCGCCAGTCCATCAACCCCGAGCTCACCGACGATGCCATCCGCAAAATGCTCGTCCAGCACCTGCTCACCGAAGGCATCTTCCGCAAGGTCTTCAACAACCAGGAGTTTCTCCAGCGCAACGTCATCGCCGCGGAGATTGAAAAGGTCATCCGCTCCATCACCGCCCGCCACTTCTCGCGCGACGAGTTCCTCAAGCCGCTCGACCGCTTCTACCTCGCGATAGAAAAGGCTGTGGGCGGTTGGCTTGGCCCCAGATCCTGCTGTTTTCGACTCCTTACACCTACCCGGTCGAAGCAGCGTGGCAGATATGGCGCTATCTGTCACGGTGCCGGTGGACGGCACCGTGTTTATAGATAGAGCGTCTGGCAGGTGTCATCGTCGTGCGTGGTACGGGGTCGGGCTGCTCTTGCTCAAACGCTTGCGGTGTATGAGGCGGGTGGTACTGAGCTAGCTGATTTCTAGATACCGTTTGTCGATGCGACACAGGAGAGCTCGAAGATCGGTGGTTCCCCAAGGGCAAAGCGAATCATACTCTAAGTAGAATGTCGATGATGGATACAAGTCGACCCAGTGGAGTCGAGCGGCGATACTTGCTGAGCTTCAAGGAATTACAACGTGAAACGGAGGCCTTGGAGGCTGGCTCCTTTACCACTTTGAGTGACACAGACTTGAAGGAGAAGATAGGGCTTATCCATACTGGCTTTCCGTTCCGGGCTCCTGTCCTGCCGGCTGGGACTGTGTTCTTTCGTGCTGTTGAGGTTGATCAAATTCCGACACACCGCTCGCGCATTGGATACCCTCCCGCTGGTGTCGTAAGCGAGTACGGTCGGCTTAACAGACCTGGCGAGGTGATGTTCTACGGAGGCTTTCATCTCTTCCCCGGCTTGCTCGAGTGCGACTGGAAGGTCAAATCGCTTTACGCTATCTCAGGGTGGCTTACCACCCAGCCGATGCTATTCAACCACCTCGGGTATTCTCGATCTTCCCTCAACGCGAGGAAATCAACACGTGAGCTGCCCCGCTTCGTAGCAGTGCCTAATGACTTGGTCCGGGATGTGCTCATCCGGGAGTGGCAGGGAAGGGTCTTCACGCAGTGGGTTCCAGACCAGTACAAACACTTCTACAGGCTGCCGATCGCCCTGAGAGATTTCGCGTTCTTGAAGTTCGAGAAGAGAGTGGGAATAGACCCGACTTTGCCCGATGTCTTCTCCGGCGTGATCTATCCCTCAGTCGTGACGTCGCTACTGAACGACAATGTAGCTATCCTGCCTTGTGAGGTGGATAACAAGATGGCTCTCTTCGAGGTTGCGCTGGCCACGCTTGACTCGGTTAACAAGATCAAGCAGGGGGATGGCAGTCTACTTATCCAGCAGACCTTTAAACCGTATGACATCGCTCGGCCAGACATGGACGGGAACCTTAGATGGGGACAGGTAAGCCAGATCCCCCCTCCAAACTCGCCAGGAGTTTACAGCACGGTCGACTGGGTTGGCAGGTCAGAGTTCAGGCCAAAGCTACTGCCCCCTAAGTAGAGGCGAGCGCCCATCGAGAATCATCTGAGTATTGCACGAGGAGCTGCGTAGGTGTGGCGACCCGGTGCGGCATCACCTTACTTGATGAACCAACCGCTGCTTGTCCGGGGTGCCGTGTAGTAGTTCTTGGCCACTGCCTATATCTTCCCTATAGCTCTGTTTCCGCGCGGTCATTGTTGACCGTGCGCCCCTTGCGCTAATGCCAAGCGTTGTGGGCCCGATACCCCGGTCTTAATTTCTTGGTCCTGGCCCCGTCCCGAAGTAGTTACCTTCTATACCTACGACAAAGACGGCACTAACCGTCAAGACAACATCACGACTGGGCCCTCGACCAATTCCAAACCCACTACGCCGACCCCGCCATCAGCAAGTGGAATATCTTCCACGCCACCTACGCCATCCTCCACCACCCCGAGTACCGCACCCGCTACGCCGCCAACCTCAAGCGTGAACTCCCCCGTATCCCCTTCCCCCCGGACTTCCATGCCTTCGCCGGGGCCGGCAAGCGCCTCATGGAACTCCACATCGACTACGAGCAACAACCCGAATACAAGCTCGAACAGATAGAAGACGAGAAAGCCGAAGTCTCCTTCCGCGTCACCCGCATGCGCCTCAACCCGAAGGACCGTTCCGAGCTTAAATACAACGACTTCCTCACCCTGCGCGGCATCCCGCTCGACGTCTACAACTACCGCCTCGGCAATCGCTCCGCCCTCGAATGGGTCATCGACCAGTACCGCGTCACCACCGATCCCCGCTCCAGCATCACCAACGACCCCAACCGCCAGGACGACGAGAAGTACATCCTCCGCCTCCTCGCCCAGGTCATCACCGTCTCACTCGAGACAAACCGGATCGTCGCCGCCCTCCCAGCCCTCAACGCAGCCCCGGATGCGTGAGCGACCCTCTCGACGCCAGGTGTTCCCTGCCGGCCCTCTCAGGAAAAGCAAGCGGGTGCCGGACGTCTCGCCCCTGAGACGTGGGTTCGCGCATCCCAGGCTAGCCTCGCAACCGACCCACCCCCACCCAGGAAAGTGACCCGCCCAGCCACGTCTTGCCCCGGCGCCTCACACAGCAAGCGCTCCAGCCCGCCCGGAGAGATACACTAACCGAAGTGCTTCACGCACGAGAGGCTTTCCTTCCCACGATGACCTGGTTCAAGCGGCAACAATCTGGTATTGAGCCGAATGGCGAAAAAACTGTTCGTACCGAGGGACTCTGGATCAAGTGCCCGGGCTGCGATCAAGCTGTCTGGAAGGCCGATGTGGAAGCCAACCTGCAGGTCTGCCCCCGCTGCGGCCATCACTACCGCATCGGCGCCCGCGAGCGCATCGAGTCGCTCCTCGAGCCTGGCTTTGAGCTCACCGACGGAACCCTCGTTTCCACCGATCCGCTCGAGTTCGCCGACCTCAGAACCTACAAGTCGCGCCTCGCTGCCGCCCGCGAAGCCACCGGCCTCAACGACGCCATCCTCAACGCCCGCGGCCATCTCGGCGTGCACCCCGTCATCCTCTCGGTCATGGAGTACGCCTTTATCGGCGGCAGCATGGGCGCCGTCGTCGGCGAAACCATCGCCCGCGCCGTCGATCGCGCCCTCGCCGAGCGCAGCGCCCTGATCATCGTTTCTTCCTCCGGCGGCGCCCGCATGATGGAGGGGCTCGTGTCCCTCATGCAGCTGGCCAAGATCTCCGCCGTGCTCGCCCGGCTCGACGAGGCCGGCCTCCCCTACCTCTCCATCCTCGCCGACCCCACCACCGGCGGCGTCACCGCTTCCTTTGCCATGCTCGGCGACCTGAACATCGGCGAGCCCGGCGCCCTGATCGGCTTCGCCGGCCCCCGCGTCATCGAGCAAACCATCCGCCAGAAGCTGCCCGAGGGCTTCCAGCGCTCCGAGTTCCTGCTCACCCACGGCATGCTCGACGCCGTGGTCCCCCGCCGCGACCTCAAGCCCTACCTCGCCCGCGCCCTCGACTTCATGCTGCCCACGCCCGCCAGTAAGTCCTGAAACAAGCAAGCCGCTGCCTGGAACCCGGGCCTGAGTGCTACTTACTATCTCTTGAACGTCACGTAACAAGATTAGTAACCGCGTAACAGGAATTATGAGTTACTCTTTCGAGGTTACTTCTCGGCGAGGTGAATCTCGTGCTTCTTGTCCCATCGACGCAGGGAAAAGGCAGTCCGGCGCAGCAGCTCCAGGGGTGGACTGCCGCGCGGCAGCACTGGCTCTTCCCGGTCGCCCTGGTTCTCTGTGCCTTCGTCTCCCCCCTTTGTGGCATGATCTTCGGCTTCTCTGGCACCGACACGGATTACCACATGGGCTCGTGGTTCGACGTCGCGCGCGACTGGAAGAGTGGAGTTCTTGTTCCCAGTTGGGCCGCCGGGGCAAACTATGGCCTGGGCGATCCTCGCTTCTGTTTCTACCCGCCCATCCCCATGCTGATCGGCTCCCTGGCTTTCCTTCTCCTGCCCGTTCGCCTGGTCATGGGTGCTATCTTCTGGATCACATTCATCCTGGCCGGGCTTAATATGTACCTCCTGAGCCGTCGCTTCGTCAGCCGCAGCCGCAGCCAGGCAGCGGCTGTTCTCTACACGCTAAGCTACTTCCTCCTTCTTACCGCGCTCAAACACGGGGCCATCGCCGAGTTAATGACCGATGCCTTCATGCCGCTGCTCATTGCTTTCTTTGTCGACGCTCTCCACACTGACCAGTTCTCCACCTGGGCCCGCTTTACCTTTCTTCTCGCGCTTACCTGGCTGGTCGACGTGCCAGTCGCCGTGGCTACTGCCTATACCCTCACCATCGCCACGCTGCTGGTAGCGCTGGCCCAGCGAAAAGCCGGCCCTCTCGGCAGGATTCTGGCCGCGCAGGCGATCGGCGTCCTCTGCGCCGGCTTCTATCTCATCCCGGCTTTCCTCTCAAAAAACACCATCTACTCCGCGGACAAGCTGCAATTTGCGGTACGTACCCTGTTTGTCTCGCACACCCTGCAGGACCTTACCCTATCGCTGGACGCGCTAGTCCTCGCGGTAGTGGTTACCTCGGTTTTCTGGCGCAGGTTCAAGGATCCCCATCTCCGTCCCGTCCTGATCGTTCTCGCGCTCGGGCTCATTGGCTTCTTCTTCCAGCTGCCCCTGAGCCGCCCCCTGTGGTTTCATTTGCCCGAGCTGAACCTGGTCGGCTTCCCCCATCGCTTCCAGGTCTTCCTGGCTATCGCGTTTCCGCTTGCTTTGTGTATCGGCCAGTATCGCCGTTCCGTGATCTTTGGCGCTGTCATCGCTTCGGCCCTCCTGGCCTGTGTGCCCTTCTACTCTTTCTATGTCTGGGCCCACCGGGCCGGTCCCCGCGATACCGCTGCCCAGGCCGTTATCAAGATCGCGCACGGCTATGTCGGTGCGCCGGAGTACATCCCCATCCATACCGGCGCTGTCTGGGTCAACGAGGATAACCAGAAACTCGCCGCCCGGATCCCTCTCGTCCAAGCCGTGCACGGCCAGGGCTGCCGGGCGCAGGTAGAGCGCTGGGATCCGGAGTTCCGCCTGGTCCGTGTACAGGGCGCCCTTTGTGACGTAGCGCTCAAACTCTTTCTTCACCCCTACGGCAAGTTCAGCATCGACAATCACCCGGTGCGCGCCATCGCCGGCCAGCTCGGGCTGGCGCAAGTCCGAGTTCCCGCCGGCGATCACCTGCTGGCCGTTCACTTCGAGCGGCCTCTTCCCCCGATGCTCGCCGGTTGGGTGGTCACGCTGCTGGCATGCGGATTCCTGGTCGCCGCTTCCGCTGTTCCCTCCTTCGCGCAGCTCGCGATCCCCCGCTTCGCCTGGCCTGTGCTCCAGCCCCTGAGCCTGTCTGATCCGCGCTGGACCCGTGAGCCCGCCGCATCCCTGTCGAGCTACCGCCCCAACGCCGCGTATCAGGATGCCGCGGATCAGGATGCCGCGGATCAGGATGCCGCCTATCAGGATGTCGCCTACCAAGGCAGCAGTGACACACCAGCGCCAACCCGCCCCGTCCTGTCGCCGCTTTCGCCCGATCTCGGCTACACCGGCAGGTACGTGCCCGGGCAGCTTTCAGGCGGCAACGCAGGCCAGCTCCCAAATCAAGTCCTGAGTGCGGTCCCAGACCCTTTCGCAAGGCAGCCAGCCGGCCAGGCTCCAGGCACCACGCCCCTGCGCCCACAACCGCCCCGTCCCGGAGTCACCAGCCCCTACCCCTTCACAAAACCACCACGCCCCTGAGTGCGGCGCATCAGCGTTCAAGAGGAATCGCAGGCCGCGGTCCCCGGCACAACACACCTGTTTCCCCAGGGCATCCACGGGTCCGAGGCGGTCCCAGCAGAGCTGCCTTGCCGTTGCCGGCGGCTTTCACGTTCGACCATGACTCGCGCCAACGTCTGTTGCTAAGCCATCACCGCGCAATTACGAACCCAGGTAGCAGTCGATACGGATCTTCCCCATCCGCGAAGGCGCATCCCGTGCAAGACGAGTCTCGCCTACGCCCGGCTCCCATCAGAGGCTTCCTAAAGCGTATTCCTTGTCGCTATAGGAGTCCTGAACCAAGCTCGTGCGTCTTGCGGCTTGATCTGTAAGAGAAGTTGTGCGATTGCTTCTTCGATCGCTTCAGCGGGTCTGGCTCGGCTGCGCGGAGGAGTTGTTTGAGCTTGGCCCAGGCTGTGTCATGGGATTGCGATCAGGCGAGTAGGGCGGCAGGTAGAACACTTCCGCTCGAGCGGCTTCGATCCTCGCCAAACGCCCGCCGCCTTATGCGAGCTGCGATTGTCCATGACGACCACTTGCCCAGGCTGCAGCACCGGGCAGAGCCCATGATCCATCGCGGCCAGGATGGTGAGGCTCTTCCAGTTTCCCTCTGCGGGTGTCTTATGCACGCGGGCGCGGGGAGGTGCTCGGGCTAGCGCCCCGTCATCGGAGTCGAGACGCCGCTTTCGTCCAGCGAGATCCACTGCTCCCCCGCATCGACCGAAGCCGGGCTAGGAAGACTTCGCGCCGCCGCTGGCAGGTCTCTGCGTGTCTCGCTGGGTGGCATGGAGCGACTTTTTCCAGACGCAGATCGAGCTCCCGAACCACCGCACCTTCGGGCTTACCAATACGCCCGTCGTGCGTTCCAGTCCCTCGCGCAACTCACGAGAACAAATTCCGGCTTCGCCCTCAGCAACGCCCAACCTCCGCGCGATATACAGGCTCGCAGGAATGTGCCGGCTTTGCGGCGTACGTCCCAGCCACGGTACGCTCCCCCAAACCGCTCACCCCGAACCGCTCATCCCATACCGCTCACCCCGAACCGCTCTCCCAACTTCCGCAACGTACCATGCGCAGCATGGGCCTCTAAGAACCTGTTCACGATCTTCTGAGGAGTAAGACGAGGAAGGCGAGGTGAATCATTTGCAGGCTGGTGTTGAGCTTGCGTTCACAGTT
>CAXTEW010000135.1:0-7863 GCA_964243175.1 uncultured Acidobacteriaceae bacterium | reverse complement strand
GGTCCAGCCCTGATGCATTTACGCCAATCTCTGCATGTCTGGCTGCTGGCAACTGCCGCCCTGGCGATCTCGCTGCACCAGGCAGCAGCACAAACCAGCACCCTGCCGCCCGGTACGAGCGCGCCAGCGGACGCGCCGGCCTCGCAGCGAAGCGGCCTTGCGGCCAACCCCCTGAACGATGCGGAGGCGAAGCTGGACGCGCGAGACTACTCCGGCGCCCGCGCGCTGCTGCTGCCTTATGCTGCAGGCCATCCGTCCGATGGACGCGCATGGTTTGACCTGGGCTACGCGCAGGATGCACTGGGTGAGGGCGATGCCGCAGAGGCGAGCTATCGAAAAGCAACAGCGGCAGACCCGCAGCAGTTTGAAGCCCATGTTGCGCTGGGACTGCTGCTTGCCGGCAAGGGCAGCCGCGAAGAGGCGATTCGTGAGCTGCAAAGCGCGGCCAGGCTGAGCCCCAGGCCTGCAAACCCGGCAGCACAGGCACAGGCGAACCGTGCCCTGGGGCGACTGCTGGAGCCAACCGACCCGGATGGTGCGCGGCGGGCGCTCATCGCTGCCTTGCAGCAATCGCCCGAAACCCCGCGCGATACCCTGCTGGCGGCAGAGCTGGCTGGCCGTGCCGGCGATGCGGACGCAGCGGCCGCAGCCTACGGCAAAGTCTTAGAGAACACGCCAGCAGGTAGCCCCGAGCAGGCAGAGGCTAGTGCCGGGCTGGCGCACTTGCTGATCGGCGCCAAGCGCTACACGGATGCGGAGCCGGTCCTGCGCAAGGCGCTTGCCACCGACCCGCAAAGCCCTGCCTTAAATACACAGCTGGCGGCCGTGCTGGTAGCCGAGGGCAAGCCACAGGACGGGATCGCGGTGCTTGAGAACCTTCATGCGGCCAAGCCGGACGATCTCGCGATCACGACGATGCTGGCAGACCTCTACTCGCAAACAGGCGCGCCGGCAAAGGCTGCTCCGCTCTATGACCAGCTCCTGGCCAGCCACCCGCACGATGCTGCCCTGCTGACCCGGCATGGGGATGCGCTGGTGCGAGCGGCCAAATTCGAGGAAGCAGTGCCGGTGCTCGAAGAGGCCACCCGCCTTGATCCCGGTGATGGGAATGCCTGGAGCAGCCTTGCTTTTGCTGCCAGCCAGGTGCACCAGCCCCAGCTGGTATTGCAGGCACTCGCTATGAGATCAAAAGTAATGACAGAGACGCCTGCTACCTATTTCCTGGCTGCCACCGCATGCGATACTCTTCACGAAACCAAGCGTGCAGTGGAACTGTACCGGCAATTCCTGTCGGTCGCGGGCACCAGCTTTCCAGATGAAGTGTGGCAGGCCAGACACCGTCTGATTGCGCTCGCAAAGTAACAGCCCCACCCCTTGGTCGGACACCACCAGGAGGTGTTCCGATGCGTACCGCGACCGCTCCAATTCTTGCTGCCTTGACGCTTACCCTGCTTGTTCCACCCACGCTGTACGCGGCGGATGCGCACCCGGTTGATGAAACCTCGCTCAAGTCGCTCGCCGAGAAGGCGGAGCACGCCAGCCTGCGCGACCAGTGCTACCTGTACGCGCAGCTGATCCGCGAAGGCACGGAGTTCGCGAACCAGCGGCTGGCTGCAGGCGACAGTGCCGCGGCCACGGCGGCGCTGCACTCGGTTGAGCTATATGCAGCCGCGCTTGATACCTCGCTCGCTAGAGACGGCAAGAAGCTGAAGGACGCGGAGATCCTGCTTCGCGAGAGTTCCTTCAAGCTCAAGGCAGCCATGCTGGCGGCATCCATCGATGATCGCCCCGCCATGGACTCGGCCTTGGCCAAGGTCAATGCAGTCGAAGTCCGCGTGATGGGTACGGTGTTTTCCCACTGATCGGCAGGCCGGGCCCTGCTACCAGGGCCCGGCGCGTCCGCTACCTGGGTGCGACTGCGTCGTCCTCGTTGAAGTGGATATTCGGCAGGTCTTCTACAACGCGGCGCAGCGCGTGCTCCCAGCGGCCATGGATCAACTCCAGCTCCGCGTCGCCCGCAAAGAAGCGGCGGTAGTTGTCGAAGTGAAGCGATCCATTCCGGTACTGCACCAGTTCCACCGGTGGACCTACCGTGACGTTGGAGCGCATGGTTGCATCCATGCTGAGCAATGCGTATTTTGACGCAGCGTCGAGCGAAGTGGTGCGCGCATCGATGCCCCGGTCGAGGATCGGGCGGCCATACTTCACTTCGCCGATCTGCAGGTACGGCGAATCCTGCGTGGCACAGATCGGATTGCCCTGGGGATAAATGAGGTAGAGTTCCGGCTCAGCGCCGGCCACCTCGCCACCGAGCAGCAGGTGGATGTTGAACGAGTAGTCGTCCTTGGCCAGCGCATCGCGATCCAGATCAGAAACGGCGCGTACACAGGCGCCGACGGCACGCGCGGCTTCGTACATGTTGGCGGCCGAGGCAAGGCCCTTATCCTGGCGAAACTCCTCCTGCAGCAGGGTGACGACCGATTGCGTGATCGACAGGCTGCCGCTGGTCAGGATGACGAAAGCCCGCTCGCCGGGCGTCACAAACGTGTGCAGTTTGCGGCAGACATTGACCTGGTCGTAACCGGCGTTGGTGCGTGAATCCGAAGCCATCACCAGGCCTTCGTGCGTCTTGATCCCGAGACAGTAAGTCATCCAGTTCCTAGCTTCTCCACCAGACTCAGATGCAGGGTCGCAGGACAGAATGTCGCTTGCGCCAATTCATGTAGCTGTTACAGTCTTAGCACATGCGCGGGGACCCCGGTCACCTTTGCGCGAAGCCGCGGCGTACCACAACCACTCCCCTCCAGGAGGGCCTAGTAGAGTGCACCTTCGCCTTGGCTTTGACATACGCTTTGAACTCCCTTACCCCACTGCCCTGATCGCCATGCTGCACGTCCATCCATCGCTCGATGCGTCGCTGCTGCTGCCGGATACGATGCGCGTGGAGCCGGAAATCCCGGTTCGCGAGTACATCGATTCCTTTGGCAATCGCTGCTCGCGCATCTTTGCGCCCGCCGGCATGCTGCGACTCCACAATGTGACAGAGCTGATCGTCAGCGATGAGCCGGATGCCTCGCAAGTGTTCGCGCCCGAGGTGCCGGTGCAGGACCTGCCCGACGAAGTGCTGGTGTTCCTGCTCAACAGCCGCTACTGCGAAGTGGACCGTCTGTCGGCGGTAGCGCTCGACCTGTTCGGCGGCATGACGCCGGGATGGAGCCGGGTGCAGGCTGTGGTTGCCTACGTGCATCGCATCGTGCAGTTCGGCTACGGCTTTGCACGCTCCACAAAGACCGCACTGGACGTCTACACGGAACGCACCGGCGTGTGCCGCGACTTCCAGCACCTGGCGATCACGCTGTGCCGCGCACTCAACATCCCGGCACGCTATGCGACCGGCTACCTGGGTGATTTCGGCGTGCCGCTGAGCCCCACTCCTATGGATTTCAGCGCCTGGTTTGAGGTATATCTCGGTGATCGCTGGTGGACCTGCGACGCGCGCCACAACCGGCCGCGACTGGGCCGCGCGCTCATGGCGACCGGCCGCGACGCCTCCGACGTGGCACTGACAACCTCCTTCGGTACGGCGAACCTCGCCCACTTCACGGTCCTTTCCGACTGGCTGGATGAGCCCGGCGGTGCAGCCGGGAGTAAGGCATGAGCGCAAGTGCCCCTCGCTTCGCCGACTCCTTTCTGCGTGAGTATTTCCTTGATGGCGCCTACGACGAGATGTTTACGCCGGATGGCGAGATACGCTCGCAGTACAGCCTGCTGCTCGATACCTTCCGGTCGCTGCCGACGGAAGAACTGTTACGGCGAAAACACTCCGCCGACCTGAGCTTTCTGACCCAGGGCATCACCTTCACGGTGTACGGCCGCAAGGAGGGCACCGAGCGCATTTTTCCCTATGACATGCTGCCGCGCATCGTCACGGCGGCAGAGTGGAACACGATCGAGAAGGGGCTGATCCAGAGAATCACAGCGCTCAACCTGTTTCTGGGCGACGTGTACAACGAAGGCAAAATTCTGCAGGCTGGCGCGGTGCCGCGCGAGATTGTCTACTCGTGTCCACACTTCCGGCGCGAAATGCGGGGACTGCAGGTGCCGCGCAACGTGTACATTGCGGTCACCGGCACAGATCTTATCCGCATGCACGATGGGAGCTTCGTCGTGCTCGAAGATAACCTGCGCGTGCCGAGCGGCGTGAGTTACATGCTTTCGAGCCGGCGCGTGATGAAGCGTACGTTCCCGAATATCTTTCGCGAGTACGGCGTGCGGCCCATCGAGCATTATCCGCAGGTGCTGCTGTCGTCGCTGCGCTCACTCGCGCCCGAGGGCCGGCCCGAGCCGACAATCGTGCTGCTGACACCTGGCGTGTATAACTCGGCGTATTTCGAGCACACGTATCTCGCCCGCCAGATGGGCATCGAGTTAGTGGAAGGCCGCGACCTGGTCACGCATAACAACGTGGTGTACATGCGCACCACCGCCGGCCTGAAGCGTGTCGATGTGATCTATCGCAGGGTGGATGATGACTTTATCGACCCGCTGGCATTTCGCGGCGACTCCATCCTGGGTGTGGCCGGGCTCTTCAATGCGTACCGCGCCGGCAACGTGACGCTGGCGAATGCGTTTGGCACAGGCTTGGCGGATGATAAGGCGCTGTACGCTTATGTGCCCGCGATCATTCGCTATTACATGGGCGAAGAGCCGATCCTGCAGAATGTAGAAACGTTCCTGATGACCGATCCAAAACAGCGGCAGTATGCCCTCGAAAACCTGGACAAGCTGGTGGTGAAAGCGGTGGGGGAGTCGGGCGGTTACGGCATGTTGATCGGGCCGCATTCTACTGTCGCTGAACGCGAAGAGTTCGGGCGCCGCATCGTAGCCAATCCGCGTAACTACATCGCCCAACCGACGCTCGAGTTCTCACGGGCTCCATGCCTGATCAACGCCGATAGCAGCGGGAGCAATATCGAACCGCGTCACGTGGATCTGCGGCCCTACATTCTCTACGGCGACAAGGTCTCCGTCGTGCCGGGTGGACTGACGCGCGTCGCCCTGCGCAAGGGCTCCCTGGTGGTCAATTCATCGCAGGGCGGCGGCAGCAAGGACACCTGGGTGCTGGACGAGTAGGAAAGCGCGACTTACCACGTGAATACGGCGCCAAGCTGTGCATGCTTTATACGTGATTTTTCTGGAGACCTGCCATGCTTTCCCGTGTTGCCGACAGCCTCTACTGGATGAGCCGGTATCTCGAGCGTGCCGAGCATACCGTGCGCATGCTCGATGTGAACTTCGGCATGACGCTGGATCCTTCAAGCACCAGCGAGGATGCGCGTTGGCAGCGTGTGCTGCTGGCGCTTGGACGCTCACCCAAGACATGGAAGGGCGACTCGCACACACTGGTGCAGGCGCTGACGCATGACGAAGCGAATGACGCTTCGATCAAATCCTGCGTCGCTGTCGCGCGTGAGAATGCACGGCAGGTACGCGAAGAAATTTCCTCGGAGCAGTGGCTGCAGTTAAACCGCCTGTACCACATGGTCACCGAAAATCCACAGTCGGCGAAAGCCACGGTGCCGGAAGATTTTCTGGCGGTCGTGCTGGATGGTCTGCTGCTCTTCCAGGGCGTGACCGATACAACCATGAGTCACGGGGAGGGGTGGCTGTTCATTCAGGTCGGCCGTGCAGTTGAGCGTGCGTCCTCCATCGCGGCGCTCCTCTCAGTGTACGAGCTGGGCACGTCGACGGCGCCGCATCTTGACCGGCCTGCCGGCAGCCACCAGTTCCTCGAGTGGATCGGCCTGCTGCGTTGCTGCACTGCGTTCGAAGCGTACTGCAACGTCTACACGGCGGATCTGACCGAGTCCCAGATCCTCGAGTTCTTATTACTGAACAAAGACTTCCCTCACTCAGTACGCTACTCTGTCGATCGATTGCGGGATGCGCTGCTCGCGCTGCAGCAGGAAAGCGGGCGTCTCGCACCCCAGGAACTGGTCCGCGTCGCGGGTCGCCTGCAGGCAGCACTCAACTTTGTCGAGATCGCCGACGTGCTCCAGGGCGGCGTCGGCGAATACCTGTCCATGGTCACGCAGGAATGCCGGCGCGTACACTCGCTGCTGTATCGCGACTATATTCATTATTCAGTACAGACCGCGCTCGCAATGTAGTGCAAGCATAGGAGGTATGCCAGTGAAGTATTACTCCGTGCGTCACCTGACCAAGTTTATCTACGCACAGCCGGTGAGTGAAAGCGTGATGGAGACGCGCATGCACCCGCGCTCGGACTCGAACCAGCGCTGCCTTTCCTTCTCGCTTTCTGTCAGTCCACGATGCCGGGTATTTTCCTATCGCGATCACCTCGGCAATCACGTCCAGCACTTCAATATACCCAGCAACCACTCGCAGCTGGTCATCATTGCCGAGTCGCTGGTCGAACAGCATTCGCTGTCGGGGGTGCCGCACTTCCTTTCCCCCGACGCGTGGCAGGAGCTCGATGTACTGGTCGCCGAGGGCGACTACTGGGAGATGCTGCTGCCGAGCGAGTTTGCGACACCCAGCACAGCGTTGCTTGAACTCGCCAGAAAGCTCGATATACGACGCCGCGATGATCCACTGATGCTGGTACGCGAAGTGAATACAAAGCTTTACGAATATTTCACTTATGTGCCGCGCTCGACCCGCGTCGACTCGCCCATCGATGAAGCGATCCTTTCGCGCGAGGGCGTGTGCCAGGACTTTACGCACACCATGATCGCGCTGGTCCGCACCCTCGGCATCCCCTGCCGCTATGTCAGCGGGTACCTGCACCAGAGTGCATCGGACGTTGGCGTCGGTCACGACCGGTCTCTGCCTGACGCGACACACGCGTGGGTAGAAGTCTTCCTGCCACACCTGGGATGGGTGGGCTTTGACCCGACCAATAACCTGCTGGCGCACGAGCGCCACATCCGCACAGCGCTCGGCCGGGATTATGCCGATGTGCCGCCAACTCACGGCGTCTATCGCGGCCGCACCACGAGTGAGCTGTACGTGGCCGTGCAGGTGGACGCATTTGATGAAGCGCCCGCGCTGGATCGCGAAATGCCGATCCCGGAGAACTGGTCCATCATGGTCGAGAAAGCGCAGGAGCCACCGCAACAGGCTTCGCCCCTGCTCGAGATACAACAAATGCAGCAACAGCAGTAGCAACCCAGGAACTCGCCGCTAGTTTCGCGGAGATTTCACGCGCCTCCGGCGCCCGGCCGGTGCTTCATCCACGGTCTGCATGCTTCGAGACCAGCCGGAGCAGCCCGGGTCTGCTGTGCGCGCGCCTATTCAGGAGATGGAACTTGCGAGGCGGGTATTGCCAAAACCAAATACCGCCGCGTACATTGCTCCCGCCAGACTACGCGGCGTTCCTGGGGCATCCTGTTCCCCGTTGCAGTCCCGCTTTCTCTCCACCTTCCATGAGGAACTCCAGTGACACTGCCCGAAGCTCGAAAAAACACCAGCCTTCTCGCTGTCCCGCTGCTCGCGCCGCTGTTGCTTGCCGGTTGCGGCACCGGCATTACGGCGAGCAGCGTGGAAAAAGCGGCGACGCCTACCTTCTCCCCCGCGCCCGGCACCTACGCCACGCCACAATCAGTCACGCTGTCTGACATCATCCCGGGCGTGCCGATTTTCTACAGCACGGACGCCTCGATGGGTGCCGCGTCGATCCACTCGTACACAGGGCCCATACAGATCAGTGCCAATACGACCATTTACGCCATCGCCGCCGCAGACGGTTACAACAGCGACATAGCCAGCGCGACCTACCAGTTTGACATCGCCGCTGCCACGGCTCCCGTGATCTCGCCAAATGGCGGCAGCTACTCGTCT
>CAXTEW010000134.1:0-7867 GCA_964243175.1 uncultured Acidobacteriaceae bacterium | reverse complement strand
GATTGCCACCACCTGCCGTGGCCCCGCCTACCAGACCGGCCGAGACCCCCCCGACGCCCTGTGTCCAGGTCTGATCGATATCAAATTCGCCGCTTGGCTCCCCGTACTGGTGGAAGTTCAGGAACAGCTTGCGGTACTCCACGCCAAACTTCATCTCGTGCCCGCCGGCTATCTTGATGATGTTTGCCGCGGGATCGTGAACGGATGGATTTTCTACGAGGTTCACATAGCCCGATCCGCCGATACTCGACAGCCCGTTACCTATGTTGAAGCGTGGGAACACCTGCGCATTGGCGACCGCCCCAATGGCTGCTGGAAGACCCAGCTTCGTCGGATCAAAGTAGCCACCAAAGGGCGTGCCCAGCACAGCGGACCGGCTGAATCCGTACCTGACTTCAGCCAGCAAGGTCGGCGTGATGGTAAAGGTGTTGTCATACGACGCGCTGTATGCTGTGCTGCTCGCGTTGTTGTTGTAACCGGTTGAGGCAACGGTATCCGCTCCCGGATAGTCGCTGAAGCCGAGTGAGTCATCCTCAATGTGAGAGAAGCGCACGAAGGAGTGCCAGCTCTTGGTCCATTGGTGGTCCAGGCGCAGGTCGAAGTGGTAGTAGTTGTTTTTCGATGAACCTGTGGAATCGTAGTTATTCAACAAACCGGGCGCATTCGGCAGCGGCTGATAGGAGAGCGCGGCCAGGCCGACGGCATTGAGCTGCGACTGAGGAATGATGTTGTTCGGGTACGGAGTGCGAATGTACCCGGTCTGTACATTTCCCTTCGCGTCCACATACGTGCCGGGAACCGCTGTATGTGGGTCATAGATCACCGTCGTAGGCAGCAGGGCGCTGAAATCGCCGGTGCGCTCAGCCGCTGTCGCCACGCTGTCTGTCTCCGTGTGGCTATCGGTTTCGCGCGAGTTTTCATATGCGAAGAAATAAAAGGTTCGATCCTTACCGTTGTAAATGTGCGGGATGATCAGCGCACCCCCCATGGTGCCGCCGATCTGGTTGCGCGACAGGGCGGGCTTGGGCTGCGTGTTGTTGAAGTAATCCTTTGCATCGAAGATCTGGTTCCGATTGAACTCGAACACAGAGCCATGAAACGTATTCGTGCCCGTGCGTGTGGCCAGGTTGATCACACCGCCTGAGAACCGGCCGTACTCCGGCTGCAGCACGCTGGTCTGCACGTTGAACTCCTGCACAGAGTCGACGATCGGTTGATACGCGCTGGAGTTATTACCCACGTTGTTTTCGGGGAGAATGTTGCTGACGCCATCGAGCTCCTGCTCGTTGTTGGCGTTGCGCGAGCCGGCGATATGCGGGGTCGATGCGCCGCCTACCGTGCTCACACCGGGGACCAGCGCCGCCAGGTCAAACGGGTTGCGTCCGTTGAGGGGCAGGTCGAGGATGCGCTTGCCCGTGATGACCTGTCCCGTGGTGGGATTCGAGGTTTCGAGTGCCGGCGTTGTCGCCTCGACCGTCACACCCTGCGTCTCGCTGCCTACGGCGAGTGCAAAGTCGACGTCGTGGGTCTCGGAGACTTCTACCGTGATGTTGTCCTGCTGCGCCGGGCGAAAACCCTGCGCATCCGTGCGCACGGTGTACTGGCCAGGGGTCAGCAGCGGCACCAGGTAACGGCCGCTCTCGTCGCTCTTGATTGTTTGTGACTGGCTTGTCTGCACATTGGTGACGACGATGGTTGCGTTGGCAACCGTGGCGCCGCTCGCGTCCTGAACAACGCCAGCGATGGTGCCTGTGGGGGTTTGCGCGTAGACACACGTCGCTGCGGCGGCCAGCAGGCCGCCAGACAGCAGTAGTGCGCGGAAGTAGTTTTGCTTTACGTACATGTGGAGCCTCGCTGAAATGTCACTGGCAGTTGCGTTTTGTCATGCCGGCGCTTTACCCTTGCGCCGTCGTGTTACCGTTCCCATGCTGGGAAATTCGGAGTTCTGGAGTTCGGCCCGGAGTATGGTTGCCTCGTTCAAGAATTGTCAACAAACTTTTTTCAGGTGCGTTACGGATTGCCTGGCGCGGGGTCAGGACAGCCACACCGGCCATAGCATGCGGAGCACTTCGGGCGAGTCGCAACAGGCGCGTCGCAAACCGCCGGCTTACAAACAAGTGACGAACCGGGTATGCTGCGCCCGACACCATGCACGCTCATCGGCTCTGGAGGCCTCCACTATGCGTTTCGCAACCCTGACCCTGCTCCTTTCGCTCGCAGCCCCGTCAACACTGGGGTTGGCACAGGCTGCTTCTCACATCGTGGTCCTGCAGCAGCCCGGCTTTCCCTCGGTCGACACCCAGCCGCTCTCCCAGGCCGCTCTCACCAGCGCCCTTGGCAGCCCCGTCTTTGCCACCGTGGAAGACCTCCGCACGGGCTCCGCTTTGAGTGGCGCTTCCCTCCTGGTCATGCCTTATGGCTCGGCATTCCCTGCGGCGGCCTGGCCCAGAGTGGAACAATTCCTCCATAACGGAGGTAACCTGCTGCTGCTCGGCGGCCAGCCCCTGCGGGTGCCTGTGCTCGGAGACAAGGAGGGGAGCTTCACGGCCGAGGCGCCACAGGACAGCTACAGCCATATGCTCGATTTCCGGCACAGTTACCCGGTCCCGATGGCCGCCGGCGCTGGCCAGTTTGCGTGGAAGCCGGGCTACAGCTTTCTGCCGAAGGTTGCTGTCCATGCCCAGCAGGTCTTTGCCCAGGAGGGCCGGCTGCAGGGCCTAGGCTACCTCGATGCCGCCGATGGAACCCACCTGGCCGCGCCGGTGATCGTGGCCGATCGGGGCGGATCCCGCGTGGTGGCGCTGCCGTTCACGCCGGTCGCCGGCTACTGGGAATCAGCCGATGGCATCAGCATGATCCGCACCGCGGCGCACTATGCCGAGGCGGGCGCGACCAGCTTCTCGATTGAGGCGCAGTACTCCACGCTGCGGCCGGGCGAGCTGCCGGAGCTGACACTGCACCTGCGCGGCGGCTCGGTTGCCATGACCACCGGCTCGGCCGCGGCACCGGTCAGCACTGGCAGGATGAACGCGCCGATGGGCCAGGCCCGAGTCGAACTTGTCTCTGGGAACAGGGTCATCGACACGGCGACCGTCGCGCTCGGCGGCATAGCGACCGACGCGCCGGTGCCTTTCCGGAAGCCACTGGCCGCGGGCCTGTACACGGTGCGCGCGACGTGGACGCCTACGGGAGCCGCACAGCCACAGGAGTTTGCCGACAACGGCCTGCAGGTGGAAGAGCTGGCCGCGCTCGAGACGGGCAGCGCCCTGGGCGTCCACGACGACTTTCTCTCGCTCGGCGGCAAGCCCTTTTTCCCCGTCGGCACGAACTACTTCACGACAGAGGAAAATGGCTGGGATTTCTCTGGCCCGCGCAACGCCGCGGTCTGGGAGCGTGACTTCGCCGACATGGAGCGGCACGGCGTGAACTTCGTCCGCACCGGCGTGTGGATGTCGAATGCCAAGTTTGTCGAGCCCTCGACCGGCGAAGCCAATGAGCGCTTCCTGCGCAACTTCGAAGCATTCCTCGCCGCGGCCCAGCGGCACCACATCGCGATCAATTTCACCTGCTTCGCCTTTTCTCCCCGTGTTGGCGAGCCACGGCGCCCCTCCAGCGATTCGACGACAGAGCCGACACCGCCCAACCCCTATCTCGACGCCGGCGCTGTGCACGGCGAGCAGGAGTATGTGCTGTCGGTGGTGAATCGCTTTCGCCGGGTGCCCTGGCTCTCGTACGACCTCATCAACGAGCCGTCCTTCTCCAATCCCCGCATCATCTTTCACGGCAATGTGCCGAATAATGACCCGGCGGAAGTCAGCGCGTGGCATGCCTGGCTGCAGGCCCACTACACCACGCTTCCCGCGCTTGCGGATGCCTGGCGTACGACGCCAGAAGAGCTGGCCGACTGGAACAGCATCCCGCTGCCCAAGCAGACCGACCTCACCTACGACCGCTACGGCAATGCGATGGAGGTGCGCGCGCTCGATTACAACCTGTTTGCGCAGGACAGCTTCTCGGGCTGGGTGCGCGGCATGGTCACCGCGATCCACTCGACCGGCAGCACGCAGCTGGTCAACGTGGGGCAGGATGAAGGCGGCGTCACCAATCGTGTGCTCAACCAGTTTTATGCAACCGCCGGTGTGTCATTTACGACCAACCACACCTACTGGCAGGATGAAGGGCTGCTGTGGGATTCCATTGCAGCCAAGCGCCCGGGCATGCCCAACATCACAGGCGAGACCGGCTACCAGCCGGCCTGGAACCCCGACGGTACCTGGCGCTACGACGAGCTGACGGGCACCGCGATTGAGGAGCGCAAGTGGGCGCTTGGCTTCGCGGCCGGGTCCTCCGGTGCCATGCAGTGGGACTGGGCCCGCGAGGCCGATTTCGGCATGCAGCGCAGTGACGGCTCGGCCAAGGTGTGGGAAGCGATGATGCGTGACATGGGGCAGTTCGCCACCGCGGCCGCGCCCTATGCGACCGGACTGACCCTGCCGCAGACGGCGATCATCCTGCCGCAATCGCTGCAGCTGTCGGTCTACAACACCCAGGCGCTTGAAGCGCAGCAGACTGCGGTCCGGGTGCTGTACCAGTACAACCGCACCGAGGCGTACGCGGTGGGCGAGTACCAGACCGATACGCTCGGGACCCCGAAGCTCATCCTCCTGCCCTCTCCGTACGGGCTGGCCGCCAAGGCCTGGACCGACATCGAAGCGCGGGTTCGCGCGGGAGCGGTGCTGCTGATCTCCGGCCCTTTCAATGGCGATGCCCACCTGCATGCGACCGATCGGGCCCAGCAGCTTGGCTTGCAGGCGAGGCTCGAAGGGCTGCAGCTTCGGGACGACACCATGCAATCACCGGCCGGGGACGATCCACTGGTCTACACCGGCCTGAAGACAACGGTGCTCGACCGGCTGGCGCTCGCCGGCGGCCAAGGCTGGGCCGAGCTGCCGCTGGGTCAGGGCAAGGTGCTTGTGTCTGCGTATCCGCTCGAGATGAATGGCAACCTCCAGTCGATCGCCGATGTATATGCGTACGCGATCAAGACAGCTGGGATCAGCGCTACCTATACGACCGATATGAAGAAGCCCGGCATCCTGATATGCCCGACCACCCTGCCGCATGCCACGCTCTACGTGTTGAGCTCGGAAACGGACACGGCCCCTGTTTCCTTCCATGACACGCGGAGTAACAAGAGCTTCGCTGGAACGCTTGACGCGGGGCGCGCAGCGCTGCTGCTGGTCGGGGAGAAAGGGGAGCTGCTGGCCAGCTACGGCTGGCACGGGGCGCGGTAACATCTTGCGGTTCCTGGGAGGAGCTGGAGGCGTTGGGTGAAGGGCAACAGCAGATCCTTCGGCTTCGCTCAGGATGACCCGGTTTTCCTGGGTGACCCGGTCAACCGCAGGTCCTTCGGCTTCGCTCAGGATGACCCGGTTTTCCTGGATGACCCGGTTCTCGCAGGGTGAACCCGGCATTCCTCAGCATGATCCGGTTTCCTGGGTGACGCGGTCAACCGCAGGCCCTTCGGCTTCGCTCAGGATGACCCGGTTTTCCTGGATGACCCGGTTCTCGCAGGGTGTCCCGGTTTTTCTGGGTGACGCGGTCTTCGCGGGGTGACCTGGTCTTTTCGCCGCTATCTCTCCAGCGCGGCGCGCGGCGCATCTTTGCGTGGGCTGCTGCGCGCGCGAGCACCCTTTCCTTTTCAGTGGGAGAAGCGCATCCAAGAAGCTATCCTTGCCACGGGACGCGCGAATGGCTGAAGGTGGTAGCGCATGGAGAGTGGCCTTTGAGTGCGAGTGCTTCGCAGATACCTGCGGATCCAATCTTTGATCGCTGTTGGTGGATCTATTCACTTTTCCGGGAACGCCTATTTGCCGACCACACCGAAACCATAGCCGCCGCCCTGGCGCCCCTGCTTCTCGAGCACCCGCACAGCCGCCTGCTTGAAGTCGGCTGTGGTCCCGGCTTCTACTCCCGCCGCTTGGCTGCCCGCTTTCCCTACTTGCAAATCATGGGTGTCGATACTTCGGAGCGGCTGCTCTCGCACGCCCGGCAGAGGGCACATCGCGCCCACCTGCCAAACTGCCAGTTCTCCCGCGTCGATGCGCAGGACCTGGAAGCCTCGCCCGCCATCGCCGATGCTGCCATTGCTTCGCGCCTGTTTCTCATCCTTGCGGAGCGTGACCGTGTGCTCCAGGCGATTTTTCACTCGCTTCGGCCCGGCGGCTTCTTCTTCGTCGCCGAACCCACGTCGCCCCTGCGCACCGCGCTCCCGCTCTGGATCATGCGTGCCGCCAACACCTTCTCTCCCCCGCCAGCGGGCGCTGCCATGCCTGTGCGCTGCGAGGTGCTGAGCCGCGACCAGTTCGACACGCTGATCGGCGGACAGCCCTGGGGCAAGGTAGAGATCTGGCGTGACAAGCGCTACCAGTACGCGGTTTGCGAGAAGCGTGCATGAGTCATCCCTTCCGCATTCTCGATCCCGGCGCGGGCACACGCACACAGGAGTTTGCGCAGCGTTGCGCGTTCGTAGTTATGGCCAAGGCGCCTGTCGCAGGCAAGGTCAAGACACGCCTCAGCCCGCCGCTTACCCCGGGCGAGGCCGCGCTGCTGAACGCGGAGTTCCTGCGCGATACTATCGCCAATCTTGCTGACGCAGCAGCACTGTGCAGCGGCGTCACTGTCGTCTCCTACACGCCCATTGGACAGGAAGAAGCATTCCGCGGCATCCTGCCGGACAGCACGCTGCTGCTGCCACAGCGCGGCGATGGTTTCGGGGAGCGGCTTCTTGCCACGGCTGCTGACCTCTTGCAGTGTGGCTTCCGCGCCGTCTGCCTGATCGACTCTGATAGCCCGACCGTGCCCACGCAGGAGTTTGTTCACGCCGCGGAGGTGCTTCTCGCCTCTGCTCCTGACGCGGACAAGCGCATGGTGCTCGGCCGGTCAGAAGATGGCGGCTACTATCTCGTCGGCATCACGCGGCCCCATGCGCGGCTGTTCGCCGACATCACCTGGAGCACCGCGGTGGTAGCCGCGGAAACGGAACAGCGCGCCCGCGAGCTCGGCCTGGCAACAACCCTGCTGACCACCTGGTACGACGTAGACGATGCTGCTTCACTCGACCAGCTTCGCCATGAACTCGCCGGCAGCTCGCGTGCTGTGCACGGCTACCCGGCGCCGCGTACCCGGGCTTTTCTCCAGGCGCTCGCGATCCACTCGCCGGCGGAGCTTGCTGAGGAGAGCCTGCATGGGCAGCAGTGACCAGGCCCTTCCGGCTTCTCGCATCGGTCCGGCGTGGGTCACAAACGCTGCGCTTCTGCTGCTCGGCCTGGTCTATATAGAGCTCACCCGCAGTGGCACGCACGAGTTTCACCACTTCGTGCACGGCTTCAGTGAAACAGTCTTCGGGCAGCTGGTCATCTATCTTGGCGCTATCAGCCTGGTCGAGCGCTCCCCGCGCAATCGTTGGACCTTGCCGGTTCTTCTCGGCATCGCATTCGCAGCCCGCCTCATCGCAGCGCTGCAGCCACCTTTTCTCTCCACCGACATCTACCGCTATGTGTGGGACGGCATGGTGCAGAACGCGGGCATCAACCCTTTCCGCTATGTGCCTGCAGACCCGCATCTCGCGTTTCTTCGCGACACGCATATCTACCCCTTCATCAACCGCCGGGATTATGCGCACACCATCTACCCGCCAGGCTCGCAGCTTCTGTTCCTCGTCGTTGCTCGTCTGCATGCAAGCGTCGTGTTCATGAAGCTTGCCTTCGTCGCATGCGAAGCCGTCACCTGCGCCGTACTTATCCGCTGCCTCCGCCTGCTCGCGCTGCCCGCTGAGCGCATTGTGCTCTATGCCTGGCACCCGGTC
>CAXTEW010000133.1:0-7959 GCA_964243175.1 uncultured Acidobacteriaceae bacterium | reverse complement strand
TTGACGGCCTGGACGTCACCAGCAGCATTCGTCCTGGCGTAGTGAACCTGACCCCCAACGCAGACTCGGTCCAGGAAGCCAGCGTCCAGACCAACGTCTACAGCGTTGACTACGGCCGGGCGAGTTCGATCGAAACCCTGATCACGACACGCTCCGGCACGGACAAGTTTCATGGATTTGCAAGCGACTATTACACCTACCAGGGGCTTTTTGCTCGGGGCGAGTTTGGGCTGCCGTCGGAGGACAAGGTCTCTCCCTACCACACCGACAATTTCTCGTTCGGCGTCGGCGGCCCGGTGATCCCGAATCGCCGATTCTTCTTTTTCGCCGGATTTGAGCCGTACCGCGCCATCCTGTCAACAGGCAATGCTGTGCAGGTGTTTGAAGACTCGGCCTTTGTCGCCTTCGCTAATTCCGTCCAGCCGAACTCCCCGGGCACCGGCCTGCTGAACACATACAAGCCCAGCAACATTACCTTCACCAATGTGCAGCAGACAGCCGCCCAGGCCTTTGGTGCCAACAACCCGGCGACCAACACCGGCTGCGGCACGCCCAGCACAGATAACATCCCTTGCACGACGCCGGTCTTCGACCAGGGCAACTTCAACAACAGCTCTTCCAACAATGCAAATCAGTACAACGTCCGCATTGATAAGACCTTTGACAAGGACAGGGTCTACGGCCTGTTCTACCGCGACACGATCAATACCAGCGGCCCCTCGGCGCGACCAGCCTTCGGCACCAAGGATAACTACTACACCTTCTCCCTGCAGGGTAATGAAACCCACACCTTTACGCCGGACACGCTGAATGAAGGGTTTCTCGGTTACAACCGCATCGAAGGGTTTGCCCCGTCAAGCGGGCTCTTCACCGTGCCGGTTGTGAATGTTACTGGCCTGGGCGTTGGGTTTGGCGACGGCTTCGCCCTCGGCGATTACGTGCAGCACAGCTATCACTGGCGCGACGTGCTGACCCACATCCAAGGCTCACACGACATTCGCATCGGCTACGAGGGCTTCCACGGCGACGACATCGCCAACTTCGCCGGCGCCTACGGGCAACCGACGCTGCAGTTCAACAGCCTCATCAACCTGATCAACAACGACCCGTATACCGAGAGCGGACTTTCCTACAATCCCCTGACCGGTCAGCCGCAGGCCCATAACTATGCCTTTCAGCAAACCACGGGCGGCGCTTTTGCGGAGGACACCTGGAAGGCCGGGAAGCAGCTCACGCTGAACTACGGCATTCGCTACGATAACTTCGGCAACGCGTACCCCAAGTCAGGAACGATCTTGGCGAACTTTCACCTGGCGCCAGGCCCTAACTTCCAGCAGCAGGTTGCCAATGGCATCCTGACGCCGCAGAGCCACGTCTTCAACCACGATCTGAACTACGTTTTCAGCCCGCGGGCCGGCTTTGCGTATGCGCCCGGAGGCGGCCAGCAGTGGCTTGTCCATGGCGGGGTCGGGCTGTTCCATGACTACTTCACACTCGGTAACTCAGAAAATGCTCTAAGCGGGAATCCACCCAGTTACATCACGCCCACCTTCTACAATAACGGTTCGACCGCAGCACCTATCTTCAGCTTCGGGACCAAGAACACTTATCCTTTCGGCTTCCAGTACCCGCAGTTCGGCGGACAGCCGCTCAACAGCAAAGGTGGGTTTGTGGGCTCACAGGCCACGATCGGGGGCACCGATGAAAACCTCGCCAGCCCGTTCACGATCAACTTTTCTCTTGCTGTCGACCGCCAGATCACGCCGGACTTCGTGGTCAGTGTGGGCTATGTCGGCTCCCACTCCGGCAACCTTGTTGTGGGCGGCGGCAACGTCGCAAATACTGCGTATGGCGTGGACGTTAACAGCTTCCAGGGCGACTTGATCCAGCACCTCAGCTGTACGGAAAACGCGAAGGCAAACACCTGCAGCGGCGTGCAGACAAGACTCAACACCAGCTTCGGAGCGATTAACTACGCGTTGAACGGCGCGCTCTCCAACTACAGTGGGCTCATCGTCTCCACGCGCGGCCGCTTCGCGCACACTGCTTTCCTTACCGCTTCCTATACCTACTCGCGCTCAGAGGATGACTGGCAAAACTACCCCACCGCCGTTCCATTCTTCCAGTACTACGCCAAGTCGCCCTACGATGTACCCAACCGGTTTACGCTTGGCGTCTCCTATGACCTGCCTTCGCCGGTGCACAGCAATGGCTTTGCCAAGCGCACGCTGGGCGGCTGGTCGCTCGCCGGCATCACCATCCTGCAATCCGGCCAGCCGTTTACGGTATTCAACGGAGCAGCATTCGCAGCCCAGCTGATCCAGCCGGCTCTCGGCATTGTGCCCGGCAATCTTGAGTACGCTCCCGGCTCCGGCGACTACAACGCAGACGGCAACAACACCGACTACCCCAGCGTGCGCTCGTACCACCAGGCGCACGGCCGCAGCGCCTATCTTCCCAAGAACGGCGGCATCTTCGGCGGCTGCCCTGGTGGCGTTCTTCCGTGCGGCAATGGGAACTTCGTTCTGCCTGCCTTCGGAACAGAAGGCAATGAAACTCCTGACCAGTTCCGCAACGCCGGCTACGCAGACACTGACATTACGGTAAAGAAGAACATCGTCCTCGCTGAGCGGTTCGCGCTCGAGCTACGTCTGGATTCGTTCAACGTCTTCAACCGCGTCAACCTGATTAACTCCGGCTCGAGCGTTACCAGCGGCGCGGGACTCACCACATCGCCGGGGCTGGACACCAACCTGCAGGACGGCGCCTTTGGAGAAGCCCAGTCCGCTTACTCACCCCGCAACCTGCTCGTCAGCGGGAGGCTCAACTTCTAAGAGGACAGGAAGCAGCGGCATTCCTGTGCAAGGCAGCGATGCATGCTCTCCTCAGGACCAGCTGTTCATAAACAACGAGCGGGGCTCTCCTTCAGGGGTTCCGCTCGCAACCTCCCGGAACGCACCACGCTATCCCGGGGGATGCACCAGGGAGAACTCCTGATCTTGAACGATCCGTCGAACAACTCGTGGAAGAACGACCTGCCTGAGGGTGAGCCAAACAGCGCGTCGATCGCTTCGCTCGATCGCCGCAAGTTTCTGCAGCTTCTTGCTGCCGCCGGCGCAGCTGCGCAGCTTGATCCCGTGGCCCAGGCGCAGTCGGCCTCTGCCGGCCAGCTTCCGGCGCGGCCGTATCACCCCGGCCGCATTCCGAATGAGTACTCCCTGTTTCAGCCCGGCGAGCGCGAAGCCCTCGCGCGTCCTCCGCAGGTTCGCAATCTCAGCGAGCACAAATTGGAAGCTGCACCCGGCGCCGCGGGGACTGTAGCTCCCGCGGACGCCGCTTTCCAGCCCCTGGCGATCGACGGAGACTGCGACGGCTGGCGCCTGGTGCACATAGGTGACATCAACGGCGTCCTTACCTCGGTCTGGGAAAAGCGTGTCACGCACCAGGGCGCGTTCGCTTACGTGACCGAGCTTGGCGGCGCGTTCGCCATCGTTTCCAAGCAGGTTGGCCAGCTCTCGAGCATTCGTCCACGACCCGTCGCCGAGCCGCAGCGCTTCCACCGCGACCAGGTACCCGGTCCTGATATCCCTGGCACCTACATCCTGGGCTCGGAAGAGGACCCTTGTTACGAAAACGTCGCCGCGCTCGGACCGGAGTACATCGGCTGGTCGCTTGTTGCTAACGAGGAAGCTGGTCCGCTCAGCGGCGTCTACCTCGACGAGACCGGACGCAGCCGTCAGCCGACGGCTAACTCGCAGGCGCAGTGGGCGCCCGATCTTGAGGGCTTCCTGTTCGACCCTTCTGACTGGTTCCCCTTCAGCGATCCGGCCACCTTCGCTTACGAGCACGGCTGGAGCAAGCGCACGCTGCTGGGCGGCTACCTGCCTGCCGCCTGTACCGGGGTCTGGAACCAGGCCCATCGCGCAGGCTACGAAGCCATTGTTCTTCTTCCTCCAGGCAAGGACGCGAAGCCCATCGCCCGCATGCGCCTGGAGTCGTCCGCAGCCGCGGTGCAGGGGCAGCAGATGGGAGCGCAGGTCGAAGAGCACTTCTGGCATTGCACGCGGGGCGAGTTTTACAAGGAGATGCTGGGCCTGTGGGATCGCTGGAGCAACTTGTACGAGAACACGATGCCGATCGAGATCCCGGACCCGTGGCTGCTGGACGCCGCCCGCGCCGGCATCACGCTGTGCCGCTGCTCCTATCGCGGACTTGATCCCACCTACCAGATCGGCGAGGGCGGCTACACCAAGATCCCCGAACGCAGCCACGCCCTCTTCCCGGTTGCCCATTACGAGTTCATCTGGGCTCACCAGATCTGGGGCCTGACCGCTTCCTCGGACCAGTACTTCCAGCACTACCTGGACCTCTACATCCTGCCCGACGGCAATTTCCTCTACAACACCCAGGACCAGGTCGAAGGTCCGCTCAATGTCGGCCTCTTTCTATGGAACTCCGCGCGAGGCTTCGCCTACACCGGCGATGCGGCCGCCTTCCGCCGCCGCCTGCCTACCCTGGAGCGCATGCTCGGCTACGTGCTCGATCGCTACGAGTTCGGCAAGCAGCGCTACCCTCGCCCTGACCGCCGCTACGGCCTTATCTGGGGCTCGCCGGAAGCTGACCTCGGCGACACAGACAATGACACCCCCAACTCGCACCCCTTCTACTACCAGAACGCTGCCTGCGTCTGGCGCGGTCTCCACGAGCATGCTCACGCCCTTACGGTGCTTGGCGCGCGAACCGCTGACCCGCACCTGAGCGCGCTTGGCGAGAAGTACACCCGGTTAGCCGAGGAAATGCGCGGCAACATCGAGGCGTCCCTCCGAGCGACCCTTGCCGCCGAAAACCCGGCCATGCGTGCCTCCGGCGTGACTCCCTTTGAGCCCAACGACACCCGCCGCAAGCCAACCGAGCTGTCGAGCTACGAAAACCACCGCTTCATGCAGGACTGGTTTCTCGCCGACTGGGGTGACCCGGCGCTCGATCTCGGACACCTGCACCATCGCGAGCTCGCGGGTGAGCAGATCTGCGGCCTCCACACGGACGGTCCCGTCGCCCGCACCTCCAATTTCATGGAGCACGGCACGCTCGCTGTGCGCATCCGCCAGGATGACTATCGGCCCTTTCTGCTCACCCTTTACGGCCTGGCCTGCTACGCAGCCGATTCCGGTAACCGCTACTCGCCTGAAGACGCCTACCTGCCCGGCTCCTACCCGGGCGAAGGGAATCGCTATGGCTGGTCATCGGTGGTTAACAGCGCGCTTCAGCCTACGCTTGGCCTGCGCTGGCTGCTCTGCTACGAGGAGTCTGACCGCCCCCTGTGCCACCTGCAGAAAGCCGCGCCACGGCACTGGTTCGCAGCCGGTGAGCGGATCCGCGTCGAGCGCTGCCCGACTCGCTGGGGCGCCATCAGCTGGACGACCGAAGCCACGGGTGACCACGGCTGGCGCGTCACAGTGGACACCGGTCCCGGCTTCTCCGCGGCTACGGTGGCCGTGCATATTCACCCGGGCGACGGCTCTGCTCTGCGCTCCTCCACCGCCGGGCGCCTTGAAAAAGATCGCGTGGTCCTCGAGCCGGCGTTGTTTGCTCGAAGCCCGCGGCTTCAGTTCACGGTCAGCTAGTGCCTGTCACAATCTGCCGCTTGCGGATCGCCAATCCCTTGCGGCAGGATCAGGATGACAGGCGATGAGCAAAAGCAGATCCTTCGACTTCGCTCAGGGTGACCCCGTTCTCGGAGTAGGTGTGGCCAGCAGCCGGATCGGTTTGGCGCTGGACATGCGCAAGCCGGCGTGGCCAATCCTGCGCGCGAGAGCGCGCCTCGAACCGATTCGGCAGCGCGACGCCCTTGAACGTATAAGTTTCTGCACTCGCAGCCCTGACCCGCCGCGCCACGAGTACAACGTAGGCCCATGGGAACACGATCCGATCAAGGCGCCGGCTCTCGCCACTCTCCGCTGCGGCCGATCCGTCGCATGGCTGGCGGTATTGGGATTGCTGCTCGCGCCATTTTTGGGAAGCCGCGCGGCCTCCGCGCAAGCCCGCTCGCAGGCCGTGCTGGACCTCAGTCCCATCGTTGCGCAGCTACGCGCGCAGGATCCCTCCGGGGCTCTCGCCGCGACCCGGACGCAGCTTCATCGCTTCCCCCATGATTGCCGTCTTCTCTCCCTCGAGGGCTTGGCACTATCCGCGCTTCACCGGCCCGGGGATGCGCTCCAGTCGTTTAACCGGGCACTCAGCGTCTGCCCGAAGTCGTTACCTGCGCTCGAAGGCGCTGCGCAGCTCCGCTTTGCCGCCGCTGACCCTGCCGGCAAGCCGCTGCTGCAGCGCATCCTCGAGCTTCAACCCGCTGACCCGACCTCCCACGCCATGCTCGCCACGCTGCTCGGCCGCGAGGGCGCCTGCTCTGCTGCCGCCCCGCATTTCGATGCCAGCCGGGCGCTCTTTCCCACGCAGCCAGCTTTACTGCTCGACTACGGCATCTGCGAGGCGCAACTGGAGCATTGGCCGACAGCCATTGCCGTCTTCGAGCAGCTCGCTACTGAGCATCCGAGCGCCGCCGCCACACGCGACCTGGCGATCGCTCAGTGGAGAGGAGGCGATCCGCATGCCGCGCTCGCGACCCTTGAACCCCTTCTGGCAACTGCCGCGGCGCCCGATGCGAGCACGGCGCAGGCCAGCGCAAGCTCGACTTCCGTCCCTGCCATGCCGCCAACCTCCGCAATCCTTGCTCTCGGCAGCACGCTCGCCGAAGCCGCCGGTAACACGCCCCGGGCGGTTGGCCTGCTTCGCAGCGCGATCCTCGCTGCCCCGGACGAGGTCGAGAACTATCTAGCCTTCGCCCGCCTCGCTGACGCTCACCAGTCGTTCCAGGTGGGCATTGACATGATCGATGCGGGCCTCACCCGCCTTCCCCACGCCGCCCCGCTCTACCTGGCTCGCGGGGTGCTCCACATCCGCCTTTCGCAAGTACCCGCAGGTGAGGCCGACTTCCAGCGCGCCCATTCGCTTGATCCCCAGCTCTCCTCCGCGGTGGACGCTCTCGGCATCCTCGAAACCCAGCAGCACCAGGACGCTGCTTCGCTCCAGCTCTTCCGTGAGCAAAGCCGCCTTCATCCCGCCGACCCGCTTCTCCAGTACCTACTCGCCGAAGCCTTGAGCGAATCCCCTGACGCCGCCATCCTTCCCGACGCCATTGACCACGCGAAGCGAGCTGCCGCGCTCGAGCCTGGCTTTCGCCCTGCCCTCGACCTGCTCGCCACTCTTTATCTCCGCACAAACCAGCCCGCGCAGGTCGTGGAAGTCGCCGAGCAGGCACTTACTCATGACCCGAACGACAGCCAGGCGCTCTTCGCCGAACTCCGAGCTCAGCACAAACTCGGCAACACTGCTGCCGAAGCAAAGCTGCTACCGCGCCTGGAGGCTGCTCGCCACGCGGAAAGTCAGCAGAGCGACCAACTCGGCCGCTTCCGCTTTACTGACTAGCACATGCTATGGTGCGGCTTCTCGTTGGCAGATTTCCGCGTGGGCAGGCAGAGACCGGAGAAAGGAGTTAGTGGTAGATGGCACAATATCTCACAGTTGGCACATCATGGACCGCACAAGTGCAGTGCTGACCAACGATCCGGCGAGGGCGAGCATCGAGAGCGCGCCCTGAGCTCGCTGTGCAATGTCCGTGAGCAGGAGACTAGCAACTGAGCAGTAGAAGGCGGGCTGCTACAGAGGAGAAGCGCATGGCATCGTACCGTCTATTGCTCGTGCTTGTGCTGATGGCGAGTCTCGCAGCCGCCGCGCAGGGCCCGGGCGCCGGGCCTCAGCAGGTTGCGCACCAGGGCGCTCCTTCCTCTGCCCAGCAGTCGCCATCTGCCGGCGTCAGCACAGGCGGCGCCCATCCAGTGGTGCTCGACCCAGAGAACCGGCCCATCACGGCGGGCGGCTTCGTCAAGATTGGACCAGTGA
>CAXTEW010000132.1:0-8010 GCA_964243175.1 uncultured Acidobacteriaceae bacterium | reverse complement strand
ATAGCCAGCGACAAAGCGACCTGGCCTGCCGTGCACGGGATCGAGAAAGCACGGCTCGATGCCCAGCGCCTCATTGCCGAGGCATTCGCCGCACTGCAGGGGTTTGGCAGCGATGCCGACGGGTTGAAGGCGATTGCCAGCTACCTGGTCGAACGCACGCATTAGCGCCTGGTTCGCGGGCCCATGCTGCCGCATCCACTGCAACGAGAGGAACCCGATGGCACTGACCGCAGACGATGTACTGACCGCACTCCGCGATGTAAATGACCCCGAACTGCCGGTCAATATCGTGGACCTGGGCTTGATTTACAAGGTGGACGTGCAGCCGGATCTGGATGCGCCCGGGATGATGCCACGGCAGCGGGTTGCCGTTGAAATGACCATGACCACGCAGGGCTGTCCGGCCCACGCAATCATCCTCGAACAGGTTCGTAACCGGCTCGCAGGGATCCAGGAGATCAGCATGACTGACGTTGCGCTGGTATGGGAGCCGGCATGGACGCCCGACCGGATCAGTCCGGCGGCGCAGCGGAAACTCGGTATCGCGTCCGACACGGCAGCCCTGGCCGGACCCGCCTGCGAGCTGTAGCCGGCCGTTCTGGCTCCAGCCCGCGGCGGACATGCGGCAAACGGGTTATGCCTGGCGGCCCAGCGTCTCCCGGATTCGGGCTGCCTGCTCGCCGAGCTTCTCGATGACGGTCTCAGCACGGACCAGGAAATCCTGCCCGCTGCGGATGTAGGCGGGCAGGTTGCTCCAGAGCTCCTGCGCTGCTTCCGGCCGCTCCAGCAGGGTCATGGCTGCACCCGATGCGGCAATGATCAGCGCCTGGCGTTTCCGCCCCGCCAGCAGCAGAACGGCTCCGGCAACCATGGTCGTTGCAGCGATGTGGTGCGACCAGTGCACGTCTTTTACGCTCGCCAAGGAACTGCCTTCGCCCTGTGCGGTCAACTTCGTCAAATCCATCTGTTTGTTCCTCCAGCAATCGTTGGGATGCGTGTTCCAGCGGAAGCACTGCTCCATCTTGCGGAGGGGACGCGCTGCTTCCGCAATCAGTCGAGATCGAATTCCCGCAGCGGCCGCTCGGAAGCAGGCGATTCCTTGGCCTTGCGCAGGGCCTCAGCGAAGCGCTTCTCCATGACATCTTCCTTGTTTTTCTCTGCGTCGACCGCCTGGCGAAAGAGCGACTCCTTGCGCTCATCGCCTTCCCGCATGGCACGGGCCGCTGTTTCGAAGTCCTCAAAGGTACGCTTGCGCGGCGCGGGAACGTGCGCAATCACAGCGCGACTCGCCGCATCGATGCGCAGCACGCCGCCGCACTCCGGGCATGTCACATCGAAGGGTTCACTGCTCACCGGATTCTGCTTCTTCGCCATACTGCAAGCCTCACTGAGACCAAACCGCCGTCCGAGTTACAGCAGCAACGTCTTGTGGCCCGGACAGGCATCGCCGGCAGCCTCGACCAGCGCGGCGGGCAAGGCGGAACCATGGCGCGCCAGCGCAGCCGCGGCACCGATGGTGCGCTCCTGCAGGTGACCGCCCGGGTACACCGCTGTGTAGAGAGCTGCGATCCTGCGGCGGATGCTGGTGTCCTGTTCCAGCTGCCAGCGCGCCGCAAGACGCCGCAGCCGGTTCATCTGGTACCGCATCTTGCTGGCGGCGACCTCTGCCGACCTGCCCAGCCCCGCATCCCGACCGCGCATCCAGGTTGTGAGTTCGTCCAGCTCCGCCGCCAGCGCCGTGCCTGCTGCCTGCAGGTGACGCTTGCCCTCAAGTGGCATGCGGCGCGCGCCGACGCGCTGGCACAGCTCTTCCTGCGGAATGCGGAAGACCTCGGCGAGATCGATGCCGTCGTGCTCCATCGTCGCAGCATCCCGCGCCGCCAGCAGCGTCACACTCAGCCGGGGCAGGACGGGTGTCTGCCGGCCGAGTATATGGCGATGGAGCACAGCGTTCTGGGCGAAGTAGGCGACCTCTGCCGGGCCGCCGATGTAGGCGGCAGTGGGCAGGATGGCGTCCTGGAAGACCGGGCGCAGCAGGGCGTTGGGGCTCAGGCGCTCTGGCTCGAGCTCGAGGATAGCCAGCAGCTCAGCGGTGGTGTAGGCGGCGTGTCCCGCGGTCCAGGTGCCGTCTGCACGGCGCTTGAGGGCCAGGCGGGTGTGCGGCTCATTCTCCGCCTCGCCAGCCAGCAGAAACAGTGTGCTGCTGCCAGGCTTAACCAGTACCTGCTGGTGGTAGCCGCCGGCTTCCAGCAGCCGTCCACGGTCAAGCAGGAGCTGTTCCAGGGTCTCGGCATCGGTGAGCGCACGGCGCAGCACCGTTGACCCAAGTGCGTGGGCCGCGCGCCCTGCAGGGTCGAACACGATCAGGCCCTGCTCCCGGAAGGTACTCGCCAGCCACTGGGCGAAGGCGCCGGCGAAGGTAGACTCGGGCCGGTAACATCGGCGCAGCAGCTCCCACTCGGCTCCATCGCCGAGCAGCGCTCGGGCCTGCGCCAGCGCTGGCTCGATCGCAGAACCAAGGCGCAGCGCGCCGACGGGACCGCCAGTGCTGTTTGGTGCGGCAGCAAGCCGTACGGTCTCCGGCGCACCGTCTGCACCTGAGAAGACGGCATGGTCGATCTCCGCATAGTCATGGTCTTCTGTGGCGAGCCAGAATACGGGCACATGCGGAATGCCGGTTGCCGCGCTGGCGTCACGCGCCAGGCGCACGGCAGTGGCTGCCTTGTAGAGCGTGTACAGGGGTCCGCCGAACAGCCCTACCTGCTGCCCGGTCACTACCGCGCGAGCGCCGGTGCGCAGCCTGGCAATGTTGGCGATGGCCGGGGCGCCCGCGTGGAAGGCATGGTTCTGGGCCTCCAGCAATGCGGCCAGTGGAGCATCCGGGGTGACCGCCGGCGCATCCGCGGTGGTCATCCACGCGGTGCCGCCAGGCTGCACCGGATAGAACTCACGCGCTTCTCCGGCGATGTACGCCGTAAACAGTTTCGAAAGCCCCGGCAGCACAGCGAGGGGATAACATGCACCGGCCACAAGGCTTCCTCCATCCGTCACTTGCAGTTTCTCACGCACGGCCCCGCGGACCCCGCGATCGACCACGGTGTAGATGCGAACCCCGTGCGCGACGGTGCGCACACATCTGCCCGGGAGTGAGTGAGAATGGGTTGCACACAGGAGACACCATGGCGAAGAAGCACGGGGAAGAGAAGAAGGCAGAGCAGAAGCAGGAAGCACCGAAGGCATGGCAGCTCCGCGAAGAAGGCAAGGCAGAAGTGCTGAGCTCGGCAGTGGCTTACGAGGGCCCGCTGTTCAAGGTGCTCAAGGAGGAGGTGCGTGAGCCGAATGGCCACGTGTCCAAGCGCGACATCATCCGCCACAATGGCTCGGTGGTGATCCTGGCTGTAGATGAAAGCCGCAAGTTCGACGAAGCGAAACATGGCCGGCTGAAGAAGAACAAAGGCAGGAAGCACAAGCACGATCCGCTGGTGATCATGGAGCGGCAGTACCGCCATGCCGCCGGGCAGTACCTGTGGGAGCTGCCCGCGGGCAAGATCGAGCCCAACGAGGAGCGGCTCGTCGGGGCCAAGCGCGAGCTGGAAGAAGAGACCGGCTACCGTGCCGCGCAGTGGACAGAGCTGGTGCGCTACTTCGCCAGCCCCGGCTTCCTGGGCGAGTGGATGCAAGTCTACCTGGCGGAAGAGCTAACAGCAGGGCCGGCGCGCCTGGAAGCGGATGAAACTCTCGAGATCTACCCGCTGCCTCTGTCAGAGGTAGAGGACCTGATCGCGAACGGGCAGATCCTAGACGGCAAGACACTGATCGGAATCAGCATGTACCGGCAGCTGCGCACGGCACGCAAGGAAGCCGGGAAAAAGAAGCGCAAGGCCGACAGCAAAAAGGATTGAGGTTCGTCAAAGCTGGCAGCGCTATGGTGGCGCCCGCCCGAAGCGAAACCAACCGCCGGGTCTCCTCGTCTGTTTCAACACAAGCAGGCTGGGCGTCGCCCAACCGCAATCCGCGCATACAGGAAGGCAACGCCGGTGGGTCATTTCAAGGGCAAAGTCAAGTGGTTCAATAATGCAAAGGGCTTCGGATTCATTGGCAGGGAGGATGGCCCAGACGTCTTCGTGCACTTCTCTGCTATCCAGATCGAGGGCTACAAGAGTCTGAAGGAGGGTGACGAGGTCGAGTTCGACGTCATCCAGGGCGCAAAAGGCCCGCAGGCAGATCAGGTCATTCGTCAACGCGAAATCGCTTAACCGGCGCGCTGCCGTCGGTACGCCCGAAGACCGGGCTCTTCAGCATCGAACCGCAACCATCCACGCCCTGTACCCGGAGTAGCCCGGGACGGGGCGTTTTGCGCTGCGCATGCTCCTCTCCTAGCAGAACGTAGCCCAGACCTGCGTTTCTGGTTAGATAAGGGAGTCATGGAAAACCGCCTGATCGCCGCGATGCTCGAGGAAACAGCCGACCTGCTCGAGATTTCGGCGGCCGATCCCTTTCGCGTCCGCTCGTATCGCCGTGCCGCCGAGGCCGTCGAGGCGAGTACCGTGCAGCTCAGCACCCTGATCGAAGAGCCCAAGAAGCTGCTCGCCATCCCGGGTATCGGCAAAGGCATGGCGGCCAATATCCAGGAGATAGAAAAAGCCGGCACCTTTCCCCTGCGGGAAGAGCTGATGCTGCGCTACCGGCCCAGCATGCTGGAGCTGCTGCGCCTGCCGGGCATGGGCCCGAAATCGGTTGCGCTGTTCTGGGATGCGCTGCAGGTGGGCTCGATCGAAGAGCTCGAGGCTGCACTCGATGACGGGCGCGCGCTGTCGCTGCCACGCTTTGGTCAGAAGGGCGTCGACAAGCTGCGCGCCGGGATCGACGACTACAAGCGCAACCATGGGCGCTTCCAGATCAACGTGGCCGAGCGCGCGGCCAACGCGTTGATCGCCTACCTGCGCGAGTTCGCAGGGCTTGACCGCATCACCCCGGCCGGCTCGCTGCGGCGTGGGCGCGAAACGGTCGGCGACCTGGACATCCTGGTCACCGGGCCCGCCTGCGCGGAAGACCGGGTCGCCGCGGCGGTAGAGCATGTCGCCGCGTACCCGCTCGCGGGCACCATCCTGGCCAAAGGCGCCAACAAGGTGTCGTTCCGCATGCGCACCGGTCTGCAGGTCGATGTCAGGCTGCTGCCGGAAGGCTCGTTCGGCGCAGCGCTGCAGTACTTCACGGGTTCGAAGACGCACAATGTGTCGATCCGGCAGCGGGCGCTGCGGCGTGGCTACACGTTGAGCGAGTACGCGCTGGCACGGGTGGAAGACGGCGCCTTTGTCGCTGGCGCGGAGGAGGAAGACATCTACGCCGCGCTGGGTCTTGCGTGGATCCCGCCGGAGCTGCGGGAAAACAATGGCGAGATCGAGTTGGCCGAAGCGGGCAAGCTGCCGAAGCTGATCGAGATCGGAGACATACGCGGCGATCTGCACATGCACACCGACGAAACCGACGGCCGCAACACGATTCTCGAGATGGCGGAAGCAGCGCTGGCTGCCGGCTACGAGTACATTGCCATTACCGACCACTCCAAGCAGCTGGCCATGGCCAACGGGCTCGACGATGAGCGGGCGTTGCGGCACATTGCCCGCATCCGTGAAGTCGATAGCGCGATGGAAGGCCGCATCCGGGTGCTGCCCGGCATCGAGGTGGATATTCTCGCTGACGGCACGCTCGACCTGTCGAACGAGGTGCTGGCCCAGATGGACATCGTCGTCGCGAGCACCCATTCGCACTTTGCGCAGGAGCCAGAGCAGCTGACCGATCGCCTGCTCCGTGCTGTCGAGAACCCCTATGTCCGGGTGATGGGTCACCTGACCGGGCGCCAGCTGCTGCGTCGCGAACCGATGCGCTTTGACGTGACCGCCGTGCTGCGGCGAGCGGCGGAGCTGGGCTGCGCCGTCGAGCACAATGCGTCGGCTGAGCGGCTCGACCTGTCTGACAACCATCTTCGCCTGGCGCACGGGCTGGGCTGCCCGCTCATGATCAATAGTGATGCTCACCAGACCGCGACCCTGGGCCAGCTGCAGTACGGCGTCCGACAGCTGCGCCGGGCCGGGCTGGCCGCTGCGGACCTGCTCAATACGCGACCCTTTGCCAGCTTCCTGGCCGGGCTGCGGCCACGCCCCTGATGCTCTCCCCGATATTGAAAGGCAGGTGAATGATGGCTCTTGAAACACGCACCAGAATGCCGCTTGAAACTCCCTACGACGCAGGGCAAAGCCGCCGCATCGTGATCCTGATCGCGGTCACCTGCTTCCTGTTTGCCGCCGTCTGGGCCTACGTCTTCTTTGAGCAGAAACCGCG
Source organism: uncultured Acidobacteriaceae bacterium (assembly GCA_964243175.1). GTDB lineage: Bacteria > Acidobacteriota > Terriglobia > Terriglobales > Acidobacteriaceae > EB88. The sequence continues at coordinate 1,668 of CAXTEW010000132.1, read as the reverse complement.
CGTCGCGGACGGGACCATCGACTCCATGACGGTGATCCCGCTGCACAGCGCATTCAAGCAGGGCGGCACAGCCGACATGGATTACGGCGCAACCGAGATCAAGAACGACCAGGTGCTGGTCTGGGTGGCGCTCAACATGCGGAACCTGACCATCGAGATCCCGCTGTACGAACTGGGCCAGCGCGCGACGCTGTCGCTGCCGGATGGCCAGCAGTTGTTTGCCGCGGCACAGATGCCCCTTGAGGTCGCCAAGATTCGCGCACTTCCCATGCTGGCAAAGGTCGCGCAGCCTGCGGGCGCGCTGCTGCCGAGTGACCTGACGCTGGACCCGAAGAAGTCCGCGGCAGGCCTGGCGCTGTTTTCCTTTCCGGTGACAAAGCAGGTGTGGGATACGCGCCGGGAGTTCTCGGTCGCGGTGTCGTTCCAGGGCCAGCGAGACCTGGCGATCAAGGAGAAGACTGCGCAGCCGTGATGCGGGACTGGCTGTGGGTCTCGCCTGCGAGGCGGGTTGCCGGGGGCACCCGGGCGTCCGGGGCGAAGGCTGGAGAGCCGGGAGGCTGCGGACACCGGTTCCCTGTTGTGCGGAGCCGAAGGATCTGCCGTTGACCTGAAGGGTTTCCCTTTCCTGCGAGTCTCTGCAAGCTCCCTCAAAACTCCGGGTCATCCTGTGCGTAGTCGAAGGACCTGCGGCTGACCTGAAGGGTTCCGCTCTCTGCGAGTCTCTGCAAGCTCCCTCAAAACTCCGGGTCATCCTGTGCGGAGCCGAAGGATCTGCCGTTGACCTGAAGGGTTCCGCTCTCTGCGAGTCTCTGCAAGCTCCCTCAAAACTCCGGGTCATCCTGTGCGAAGTCGAAGGACCTGCGGTTGACCCGAAGGGTCGCCCTCTCTGTGAGCCTCTGCGAGCTCCCTCAAAACTCCGGGTCATCCTGAGCGAAGTCGAAGGACCTGCGGTTGTCTGGAAGAGTCGCCCTCTCTGCGAGTCTCTGCAATCTCCCTCAAAACTCCGGGTCATCCTGAGCGAAGTCGAAGGACCTGCGGTTGATCTGGAAGGTTCCATCTTCGAGCTCCCTCAAAACTCCGGGTCATCCTGAGCGAAGTTGAAGAGCCTGCGGTTGACCTGAAAGGGTTCCCCTTCGAGCCCCTCAAATCCGGGTCATCCTGAGCGAAGCCGAAGGATCTGCTTCTAGCTTTCTCCTATCGCGAGGAGAATAAAGCAGATCCTTCCGCTCCGCTCAGGATGACCCCACGCGCGGGTTGGCAATCTACCCGAGTGGAAGGCCACCTCCATGTGAGCGGGAAGACCTGGGTCAACCGCAGGTCCTTCGACTTCGCTCAGGATGACCCGGAGTTTGCGGGGGCTGGCAACTTACCCCGAATGAGGGGGCCACCTCCATGTGAGCGGGAAGACAAAGTGCAACCGCAGGTCCTTCGACTGCGCCCAGGATGACCCTGGTGGGCGGGGCCACCGGGGACTTGACACCAAGGCGGCTCGCTCCCCAGTCCTACAATAAGAGCGTGAACATGGCACAACAGCATGTCGTGATCGCCGGCGCAGGCATCATCGGGTTGAGCGCTGCGCTGGAGCTTGCCGGCGCAGGCTACCGCGTCACGGTCATCGAGAGCGGTCGCGCGATGGAGCAGGCTTCCTGGGCGGCGGCTGGCATGCTT
>CAXTEW010000131.1:0-8079 GCA_964243175.1 uncultured Acidobacteriaceae bacterium | reverse complement strand
ACGCTGATCTCCAGCCGGGGGGAACCAGGAGCCTGCTCCCGGTAGATATACGCGAGCTTCGCGGAATAGGATTGCAGCCCTTCGCTCATAGCCAGCGCCTTGACCACCGTCGTATCCGAGTTGTTCTGCATGGTGAAGCTACCAGGCTTCTTGACGTTGCCCGCGACAAAGATCCGGCCCGCTTCGGGCACGCGAATCTCCTCGTCACCCTTCAGCTTCACATTCAACTTCGGGTCCGCCCCGTCGATCAGTCCCTTAATAGGAATCGACTGCACAGTGATGTGCATGGTGCCGTCGGGTTGCTGCTCACGATGGGTGACGGTGATCTCCGGTCCTACGGTGGTGGCCAGCCCCCCTGCCTTGGCCAGGGCATCCAGAAGAGTGCTATCGCCGGTAGCCTGAAATGTGAGAGGGTGATTGACAGCGCCGACCACGCTGACCGGCTTGGAGCGGTACTCAAGAACGGAGACGTTGACCACGGGTTCCGTGAGCACCTGTTCGGCGACGAGTTCGGCCGCAAGCTTGGCCTCTACCTGGGAGGGCTGCAGTCCGGCTACCTGGATTCGCTGCTTCAGCAGGGGAAGCGCGAGGGTGCCATCGGAGCTGACTCGGAAAGATCGCGAAAGCTCCGGGCAGTACGGGATCATGATCTGGATGAGGTCGTCCGCACCCAGTGCCTGGGAGGGCAGAACGTCGCCCGGCGCTGCGGCACTAGCCACAGGCGCGACTGTGTTGTCCGCTGGTGCATCCTGCGCCCGCAGGTAGCCAGGGTTCACGAGGAACGCCAGGGTGAGTGCGGCTACCCCGCACTGCATATACCGGGGGTGCCGCGCGGCGCGCTGTGTGCGTACTTGAGGAATCAACTGGTGCAAGCGAAACAATGTCATGATCATGTCCATCCGTTCTTCGGAGAAGCCGCCCGAGCCGCGGATCGCGATCCGTGACAGGAAAACGTTAAATAGCCCGCGAGCTTGAGCTACCTTGATGCACGTCGCTTTCAGCGATCTTGCTGATCTTAACTCGCAACTGGGTAATTTCAACCAGTTCTATTTTGATCTAAGCGGACTCTACCATTAGCCCCCGGAGGTAACTCAAGCAATCTTCAGTCACCATTACCAGAAAGCTGGCTTTTTCCGAAGTCTACGGTCCTATCGGCCAAACGGTCGCTTTCATGAGAGGAAGAATCGCGAGAGTAGCAAATTCTGGAGCTGTCCTGGAAAAAAGATCGCCGGGATTGGTTACTTACGGGTTCCTTTGTATTCTGCGGTACACAGGGAACCCTGGGACTACCTGGAACTTTTTGCACTCTACCGGCTGGCGCTTCGCGATTCTTACACGATCGTATCGCCTCGGCCATGTGGGCTCCGAGCCTGCGTCGCCGTTCCACTTCATGCAGGCGGCTCCCGTGAACTATGCTCGCCAGGTGGAAAACCCGGAGGGCACGCCGTGCCCTGACAGCCGGATGCAGGGAGTATGCAAGCTTCGTAGCCCAAGCATGACAATATGGGGTACTGCAAAGCACGGTTTTGCCTGGCCTCGCCGCACTGCAGCCGGCTGCTAGTGGAAAAGCAGAATGCGTTCCGGGTCCAGGCGCCCCCTTAGCAAGTCCAGCACCGCCAGGAGGTTGCCCTGCAAGCGACCCCGCCGGTCGATATAGCTTTCCGGGGCGATGCTCCGCATGAGATTGATCAGCAGGTGCCGCCCGGCGCTTCGTACCGTGTTCCCCCAGGGAAACGACCCCTTGCGCGCCAGGTAGATAGGGTTGGCCACCTGCGAGTAGCCGAGCTTGATCCCGGAAGGCCGCCCTACCTTGGCTCCCAGGTGCACGCCCAAGGCGTGGTGGACTCGAACCAGTGAGCCGTGACCGGCGAGCCGCCGTGAAAAGTCAATGTCCTCGTACCAGCCGTATCCGGGCATGCGTTCGTCAAAGCGGAGCCGGTACTCGCGTACAGTAGCTAGGCGGAAAGCCATGTTGCAGCCATACGTGTTGAACGAGGGGCTAGGAGTGCGCTCCGATAGTTGCGCCGAGGTCGCCTGTCGCAAGGCCTGCCGCGCTTCCTCATCGGTCAGCCCTTGCCCCTTGTCTCCATCGGCCAGCACTACACCGGTCGTCGCGACGATCTGCTCATCGCGTAGGAATGCCTCCTCCGTCACCCGGAGGTAACCTGGATCCAGGTAGAAGTCGTCATCCATGAAGAAGAGAAGATCGAAGTCCGCCGCGGCATCCATAATCAGGTTGCGCTTCTCGCACAGGCCGCCTTGGTTCAGCGAAAAGACGTAGCTGGGAAAGCGCGCGGGCAGATCGGCGACGTCTTCCGCCTTTCCGTAGGTAATGAAAACCTGGTCCGCCGGCCGGGTCTGGTATGCCAGGTCCCGTAATGTCTCAGCCAGGATGGCCGGCCGGCCGCTGGTCGCGATGCCAATGGCAAGTTTCAGTAGCTTCCCCGGGGGGGCGAACGCGGCGTCAGCGGCGGAAAGAGTGTCTGTGGCGGCCATCGGAGGCACTTTCTTCGTAATTGTATGACAAGCATTCAGCCTGGCGGAAGCGAACAGCGGAGTCGCAGGCACCGAGATCCTGGGGCGTCTGCTCCGCCCCGACACCTCCGATCTTCCCATCGGGTACGTAAAAAGGGAAGAACGCCTGCAACTTTTCTTTGCAGTAGTAACAGGAAGATGCGAAGGTAGGGGTGCTGTAGGTCCTGCTTTCCTGCATTGTTAGGTTGAGGGCTCTTTCCGCCCGCCACGAGCATGCTGTTCTATCCCGGGGGAATGATGTCACCAACAGGGAATTTACCTGTGGATCACGATGGAGCGGCGGCGATCCGCTCCCTGAGCAGTTCACGGACAGTAGCTCTGAGCACCATGTGGAACCTGATCGGCAGGGCAGGCCCGCTGCTGATCGCCGTGCTGGCCACCCCGCACCTGGTGCGCGACCTGGGCCCGAGCCGCTGGGGTGTGTTCACCATTGCGCTCAGCCTGGTTGGAATCTTTGGCGTCTTCGATCTTGGTATCGGCCGGGCCCTGACCCGCACCATCGCTGAACTGCTCACCGAGAACCGCGCTGTCGAAGCGGCAAGGCTGGCCCGCAGTGGGATCGCCGCGCTCACCGTTCTTGGCACCATCGGCGGTGTCGTGATGGCAGCCCTGGCCCATATCTGGGTCTCAGCGGGGCTCCATATCCCGGAAGCGATGCACCGCGAGGTCCTGTACTCCCTGTACGTCCTGTGCCTGTCGGCGCCGCTGGTCATCCTCAACTCCGCCTTGTGGGGCGTCATCGCGGCATATCAGGAGTTTCGGTCGGCAAACCTGGTCAATGTGCCGATCATGGCGATGTACTACATTGGCCCGCTGCTGGTGCTGCAGGTATCAAACAGTCTGATTTCAGTGATCGCGGTACTGGTGCTTTGCCGCGTGGCCATGACGATCGCCTACTGGCGTATCTGCATCCAGGCAATGCCGGAGCTGAAGGCAGCCCGGGCGAGCCTGGCGGTTCTGCGTCCCGTGCTGACGATGGGCGGCTGGATGACTGCCTCCAATCTCACCTGGCCAGTCCTTATGTATGTCGACCGCTTCATCATCGCCTCGGTGCTGTCTGCCGCTGCGACGGGCTACTACTCGACACCCTTCGACCTGGTGCAGCGCTTTACCATCTTCCCCATGGCCGTCATGAGCACGGCTTATCCTGCCATGGCCGGCTCCTACCGGACAGATCCAGGAAACACCCAGGCGCTCTTCCGGCGCAGCCTGCTGTCGGTCATGGCCGTTCTGTTTCCCGCCTGCCTGCTTTGTGTCGCGCTGAGCCACTGGGTTCTTACCCTGTGGCTGGGCGCGGAGTTCGCAAGCCACGCCACGGTCGTGCTTCGCTGGCTGAGCGTCGGCATCCTGCTTACCAGTATTGACAGCGTGGTCTCAGGGCTGCTCGACGGGATAGGCAAGGCCAGCGTGAATGCCAAGTTCTCGTTTGTCCAGCTGGTTCTGTATGTGCCGCTGCTTGTGGTGCTGGTTCGAGTCACCGGCATCAAGGGTGCAGCGATTGCCTGGTCGGTGCGCTGCCTGCTGGACCTGACAGTGCGCCTGTGGCTGGCGCAACGCCTGTATCACCCGCTGCGACCCGTGGCGATCAATGTTCTGCCACTGCTGGCAGGCGCGGCAGCCACGCTGTTTGCAGCGGCGGACATCCAGCAGGGCATCTATCTGCCCCTGATCTGCGCCTCAGGCTCGCTCTTTGTAGGCGCCATGCTGTGGCGCTGCCTGTCGCATGAGGAGCGAGCCCGCGTGACCACCACGGCCGGAAGGTTCATCCCGCTCTACCATGGAGCCGGCCGGTAGGGCATCCTGCTGCCCTGGTCCCGGTGACCCTGTCTTTGCACCCGACGTTCTAACCAGGATGTAACGCCTCCGATGGCAGGCAAGGCACGAAGACCGTCTGACGGCCGTGGCGAAGAGCAAGACACCCCGAGCTTCCGGTAGGTAGTCCCTGTCCCGTGAGGGCGAGGCAGAATGCTGCCGCCGCACCCTTCTACCCTCAGGCTCTACCGTGACCCGACCCTGGAGTTAAGGTTCTTTCCACCCCGTTACCTACTTCTTGGACCCTGGCTCTCCTGCTTTGCTCTTCCTTGCCGAAGAAGAGCTCATGAACGTCGCTCCGTCAGTTGAAGAAGAGCTTACCTCCCACGCAACGGCAGTCCCGCGGCCGGTGCTTCACTCCATCGCCGGCGTTGTTCAAAGATTCGGTCCCGATATGTACCTGGTCTTTGTCGCACTGTTCATTTCGGTATACAGCCTGTTCCTGCAACGCTGGTCGCCCAGCTGGACAATAGGCGACTGGCTGATCAACTACCAGGGCGGCTTTGTGCGGCGGGGCTTGCCCGGGGAGCTCTTGTACCAATTGGGGAGACTGCTGCACTTGGCTCCTCAGCACTTCCTCGTGCCGTTGACGCTCGTGCTCTACATGATCCTGCTTTTCGCCATGCGCACACTGCTGCGACACGCCTCATCCAGTCTGTGGGTCACTGCCCTGCTTGTTTCCCCGGCCACGCTCTCCTTCCCGGTGCTTGACTCGGAGGCTGGCTTCCACAAGGAAATCTTTTTCCTGGCCGCACTGGCGCTTTTTCTCGTGCTGCTGCAGAAGAAGCTTCTTGGTCCGCTGACCGGCTGCCTTTACATGGCTGTGGCCCTGGTCACTGCGACCTTTTCGCACGAGGCACTCTTCTTTTACACCCCCTACTTCGTCGTCGCGCTGCTGATCGCTGGCTGGGGTGTGAGGCAGACGCTGCGAGTCAGCGTGGTGCCCTGCGCGCTGGCCCTCGGTGCCGCCTGGCTCTGCTCACAACACCTGGGCAGCGCAGACACCGCCGCCGGCATTTGCGATTCACTCGGGTTGCCGCTGCATCCCTTTTCCCACGCCAAGGGCTACTGCGACGAAGGGCCTATCGCCTACCTCGCATCCACGCGCGAGGCGGCCCGGGAAGGCAGCTTTGACACCTTCCGCAAGTTCCACTACCTGCCATTCTATGCGGCGCTGCTGCCGCTTGCCCTGCTGCCGTTGCTGGCCGGCAGCGTTGCCCTGGCGCGGGCTGGCTTCCGCCGCGAGGTGCGTGCTCTCTGGCTGGCTGGCGCTCTTGCGAGCGCTGGCTCCGTGGTGCTGTTTGTCTATGCGATCGACTGGGGTCGCTGGATCTACATCCACGTCTTCTCACTCGGCATGCTGCTTTTGCTGCTGGATGCCCGGAGACTGCGCGAGAACAGGTATGTGCCGCGACAGGTGGCACCGCGCCGTTTCCCTGCTTCCATGCGGGTGAGAAGGATCGGGATGGCCGCGCTGGTCGCGACGTACGCCACAACCTGGAGCCTGCCCCATTTCCATACCTCACCCTTCCGCGCGGGGTACATGGGCTTCGCACGGTTCGCTCTCTTCCACTCGCACTCGCTCAGGCACCACGAGGCGCCGCTCATTCGCCAAGGCGAATAAGCAATCTCCGCATGGGGCGGGGAGTAGTAGGCGCTGCCATGAGTCCGCGCGGACTCGTGGCAGCGAGGTGAGATTGGTCAGAAGAGATGGCCAGCCTGGGCGGCCGACGAAGCATCGGGCAGGCATCTGCTGTTCGGTCGCGGCCGGCGCGCCCTGGACGCCTCGCTGCGGAGAGGCAAGAGCGTTGTCTCAGCCCTACGGTCTTGCCTCACCCGGATCGAGAGAACGAGGGCTTTAACGGGCGGGCGCCGACATGTAGCCGAACAGTCGTCCGCGAAAGGTGTTCCAGTAATAGCTGGCATGCGACAAACGCGCACGGAGCAGGCTGAGCACCACCCCGCCGATAGGCCGTATGAAGTAGGGAAGCGTGATGCCGGGGGCTATTGAGTGCTTCCGCAGGACACGACCCATCCCGGCGCCATACAGATGTGCGCGCGCGATTGAACCCGTCGTCAGCCGCTTGTCGGGATGGAACACGCTCAAGGACACATCGTAGAAGCCGCGATACCCCTTGCGTAGCAGTTTCAGGGCAAGGTCAGGCTCTTCACCAGAACCCCACGGTGTTCCCGGACCAATTGCCGGGTCGAAGCCGCCGACCTCAAGCGCCGGCGCCGTGCGCATCCACATGCAGAAGCCCATGATGGTGGTCCACACCGTCTTGTCGTTGATCTCGCAGGACTGCATCTCCCAGCGCCCATTGATCAACTCGCCGGTCCGCGAAGCACAGTTGCCACCGAGCAGGGTCAGGGTTGCGTCTTCCTCGAAATGTTTCATGACGCGCTGCATTGTGTCTGGCTGGTAGAGACAATCGTCATCGGGGAAACCGACGACTTCGCCGGCTGCCGCCCGCAAGCCCAGATTGCGCGCATTGGAGCAGTTGCGCCGCTCGGAGCGCAGGTGTTGCACCGGAAAGAACGGAGCGAAGCTGCTAACGATCGGCACAAGTCGGTCATCCTCGTTTTGATCGACGATGATGACTTCGAAGTCGCGGAAAGGCTGAGCTTTGAAGCCCGCAAGCAGGGCCTCGAGCTCCACGGTCCTGTCGACCGACGCGACCACTAAAGATAATTTCATGTTCCGTCTCCCAGCCTGAGACCGCACCCAGTCATGCCCATCTCCTTGCACTGTTCAAGAGACGCAAGACAGGGTCTTCCAGTCTCGCCGGCTAAGCCATGGGGGCGTTCGCCGTTGGAGCAGCAGGCAGGCAACGCATCCAGAGCATAGCGTATCGGGCGTTACCACGACCCGATGAAACTCTCCCTGATGTTACCTCCGGATGCGGGCCAGGTCCATATTGAGAGCCAGCACGTTGACGCGGGGCTCGCCCAGCAGCCCAAACTGCCGCGCAGTCGTGTCCTTGTTCACCAGCTCCTGCACCACAGCCGGCGCGAGCTTCCGCTCCCGCGCCACCCGATCTACCTGGTACAGGGCAGCGGCGACCGAAATATCCGGGTCCAGGCCCGAAGCAGACGTTGTGACCAGGTCCACAGGCACAGGCCCCTGCGCCTGCTCTGCCTTGACACCGGCTGCTACCCGGTCGGCCAGCGCCTTGCTGGCAGGACCGAGATTCGAGCCCGACGACGAAGAAGCATCGTAGCCGGTCCCGGCCGCTGACGGGCGACTGTGGAAGAATCCGGGGCCGGTGAATGGCTGCCCGATCAGGTGCGATCCAATCAACGCACCATTCTGTGTGACCAGCGATCCATCGGCCTGCCTTGGGAAAATGCCGTGGGCGATCAGCGTGATCACCGCGGGATAGACCAGGCCGAGCAGCACGGCGGTGATGGCGGTATAGAGGATAGACGTTGTAATGAGTTTGCGGAGCGGCATGGAAGACCTTTCTGGCAGGAGCGTTTGCAAATCAGGCGAGACCCGCGAGCGTAAGCAGAACATCGATGATCTTGATCCCGATAAATGGAACGATGATGCCGCCCAGACCGTACACCAGCAGGTTGCGCTGTAACAGCGCGGCTGCCGACAGCGGCCGGTAGGCGACACCGCGCAGCGCTAGTGGAATGAGCGCCACGATGATAAGCGCGTTGAAGATGATGGCCGCGAGTATGGCCGAGTGCGCGCTGTGCAGGTGCATGATGTTGAGCGCGTTCAAC
>CAXTEW010000130.1:0-8242 GCA_964243175.1 uncultured Acidobacteriaceae bacterium | reverse complement strand
GATTCGCTGGTCGCCGATGCCGAGTACTCACCTGCGCTTATATCCGTGCAAAGTGCGCTGATCACCCGCGGCAACACGCAGGTGCAGGCCGCGGGCCAGTTGCATGCGCATCGCACCCGCCGCAAGGGCTATGCCTACGACAACGATGCGGCGATCCAGGCTACTGCCAGCATCAGCAATGCCAACATCGCTGATCTGCTGGCGCTGGCCGGCCAATCCGCGGTGCCTGTAAGCGGCACGCTGAGCCTGAACACGACTGTGGGCGGAACGCTGGGGAACCTCAACGGCGGCGGCCACGTTGCGGTCAATGGCGGGGCGGTGTACGGGGAGCCGTACAAGAGCCTCAATGTCGACCTCGCTTACGCCGGTCAGGAGATCAGCGCATCGCGGCTGACATTGCTGATAGGTGGCGGCCAGATCGCAGGCAGTGGCGGCTACAACCTCACCTCGAAGCAATTTCATGTACAGGCGCAGACAGCGGGTCTCGACCTCGATAACTTCCAGGCGCTGAAGAAGTCGCCTCTCCTGGTGCATGGCCAGCTTGCCTTCAACGTACAGGGTGACGGCACGGTGCAGGCACCTGCAGTGCAGACCCAGGCGCACCTTACCCGGCTGGCGATTGCGAGCCCCGCTGGTGGGCCAGCAGTTACGGGAAGCATCGACCTGACGGCCCATACACAAGCCGGCAACCTGCTTGCCGACCTGGATGCAAATCTCGCCGGGGCGAGTGCGCGCTTAAACTCCCAGACTGCGCTTAGCGGGAGTTACAACACCCAGGCGAAATTGACCCTTACGAACCTGGATATCAACCCATTTCTCCAGTTATTCAACGTGGCCGGGGTGAAGAGTGATTCTGTTCTGTCCGGCAATGTGAGTGTAAGTGGGCCACTTACCAAGCCGCAGCAGTTGAATGGCGATGCCGACCTGTCCAAGATCGCTGTGACCGCGCAGGGTGTCGCTATCACGACCGACGGAGGGCTGCGCGCGTCGCTGCGTGCAGGTATCGCGCAGCTGCAGCCACTGCACGTCACCGGCCCGGGAACCGACCTGCATGCCGAGGGCCGCGCTGCGCTGTTCGGCACCAACCGCCTGCTCGATGCCAAGGCAAATGGAACGCTCAACCTTGAGGTCGTCCACACCTTCGTGAAGGACGTACACAGTGTCGGCACCGTCGATTTCAACTTCACGGCTGCGAATACCATTGAGAAGCCCGACCTTGAAGGCGCCATCAACTTTCACGAAGTCAACCTCGCCTACGGAGATTTTCCCAACGGCGTCAATCACCTGAATGGCTCGCTGACTTTTGACCAGGGCCGCCTGCTGGTCAAAGATCTGAAAGCCACCAGCGGTGGCGGCGACCTTACCTTCGGCGGCTATGTCACGTACCAGCGGGGTGTATACGCCGACTTGTCCGTGACGGCGAAGCAGGTACGTGTGCGCTACCCGGCAGGCATCAGCACGGTGTTCGACAGCAAGATTCGCCTCCAGGGCACGCTGCAGAATGCACTGGTAAGTGGGGGCGTGCTGATCACGCGCTTTGCTGTTCTTCCCGGTCTCGACGCTTCGGGATTTTCATCCAACGGCATCTCGCCACCACCGGATCCAACCGCATTCGGCAATCACATCCGGCTCGATCTGCATGTCACCTCGGCGCAGCAGCTGGATATCAACAACAGTTATGCGAAGCTGGCCGGTGATGTAGACCTCTTTGTCCGTGGCACCGCGGTTGAGCCTTCTGTGCTTGGGCACGTGTCGATCACCGAGGGAGACGCGACCTTTGCCGGGACGCACTACAGCCTGCAGCATGGCGATATCTACTTTACCAACCCGGTCAAGATCGAGCCGACCATTGACCTCGAAGCAAGCGCGCACGTGGAGGATTATGACGTCATCATCGGCCTGCACGGCACTGCCGACAAGTTGACACCTACCTTCCGCTCGGAGCCGCCGCTTTCGGAGCAGGATATCTTTTCGCTGCTGGCGCTCGGCCGAACGCAGGAGGAGCAGGCGATCTACTCTGAGCAGCAGACCCAGGCGGGTGTGAATTCAACCGCCGACTCCATCCTCGGCGGCGCGCTTAATGCGACGCTGTCCAGCCGCATCAACAAGTTGTTTGGAGGCGGCAGCGTCAAGATAGACCCCACCTTTGTCAGTGGCACGGGTAACTCCACAGCTCGCATTACGGTACAGCAGCAGATATCGAAGAACGGTACCGTAACGTATGCGACCAACGTCAATTCAACAGCGCAGCAGCTGATACAAGGGCAGTACAACCTGACGCCAGATGTCGCGTTGATCGGGGTGCGCGACGAGTCCGGCGTGTTCAGCCTGGAGCTGAAGCTGCACCGGCGTTACCGCTAGCAGCGCATCTTTCCCTGCGATCCCGGGTTTGTTTCTCAGGAAGGCGTTTCTTCCGGGATCGTGAGGAGCGGTGATGCGATTGAGAGCAAAGGTATATGCGGGAGTGCTGGCGGCGATGCTGGTCGCGGTCCCGCCAGCGATGTATGCGGCCCAGGGTGGCGACGGCGGCACGCAGGCTGCACTCCAAAAAGCTCTAAGCAGGAAGCAGCTGGCCGGGGTGCAGGGTACGGTCGAGGGCGACGTGGCGGTGCTGCGCGGAACAGTGGACGTTTTCGACGACAAGGAAGAGGCAGGCAAGCGCGCGCGGCATGTCAAGGGCATCCGGGCCGTCAATAACGAGATAGAGGTCGCGGGCGCCGAGGTCCCAGACGCAGTGCTGCAGCAGAAGCTGCTGAAAGCGATTGAGTATGACCGTGTCGGCTACGGCACGACTGCGTTCAACGCTATCTCGGTTTCGGTGCAGAAGGGCGCGGTAACCCTTGGCGGCCATGCCTATGGTCCTATCGATGCGGACTCTGCTGTCGCGGTCGCGAGCAATACGAAGGGTGTGCGCGACGTAGTCAACGATATCCAGGTGGACCCGCTGTCGCCCAATGATGACCGGATCCGCATCCAGGCTTTCCGGTCGATCTACGGTTTTCCTTCCCTGAACAAGTACGCGATCGACCCAGGCAAGCCGATCCGTATCTCTGTCGTCAACGGCAACCTGACGCTCTACGGAGTGGTTGATACGGAAGCAGAGAAAGATGCCGCGGGTATCCGCGCGAACGGCGTGCCCGGCGTCTTCAAGGTAGTCAACAACCTGCAGGTAGCGGGCGCCGCGCAGCGCTAGCAGGAGCGGGAGCCACAACTACGGCTGGGTCAGCGCTGCCCGATGCCGTAGCATAAAGGCTCCTCGCTATGAGGCGAAAGGCACGAGACACTTGAAACCTACCTATACCGCCACCGTCACCTCGGTTGGCGGCCGCCATGGCCGAGTACACAGTGCAGACGGCGCACTCAAGGTCGAGCTGATGCCGCCCTCGGCCACCGTGCAGAACCCAACGCGTACCAACCCGGAGCAGCTGTTTGCAGCCGGGTACTCGGCTTGCTTTGCAAGTTCGATTGAGCATGTAGCCCGCACCCGGGGCCTGCTTCACGGCTTGATCACCATCGTGGCCAAGGTCAGCCTGGAGTCTGCAGGGGAAGGTGCCGCAGCCAGCTTCCAGCTGGGTGTTGCCCTCGATATCACCGTCGCCGAGTTGACGCAGGCGGAGGCAGAAGCCGTGGTTGCGGAGGCCGATCGGGTGTGTCCTTATTCGAGAGCGGTGCGCGGCAACGTGGATGTAAGCCTCACCACGCACGGCACCGGGCCTACACTTTAGCGGAGTGGCTGGAGAACCTGGCCCCCGGCCGCAGGCGGGAGCAGGCGCTTGGTTTCCATTCTGCTACCTTCTCCTGAAACAGCGGTCGCTGCAGTGCGCTTTTTCTGCTCGCCGAGGGTTTGCTCGGCCCCGCAGACCCCGTTCGAGAGAAACAGGCCACCTGCCGTGACTCGCTGCCAGCTCGTCGCAAGAAAGCAAGATCACCCATGCGCCACACCCGTGTTGCCACGCTCCTGCTCTGCCTTGTTGCACCCAGCCTCCATGCTGCCTCGCCCGCCGCCAACCCAATTCAGGTTCCGCTCACCGCCGACCACTGGCAGCCCGTGCAGGACGCGGACAACCCCAACAAACCAGTGGTTCAGTTCATCGGCCACGAAGGCTTTCCGCAGGGCGCGATCGTGCTCAAGGACGGCTCCGTGGCGCTCAACGGTCTCAGCTTTGGAGACGGCACGATCGAGTTCGACATGAAGGCGACCGCCCAGGATATCCCTGGAATCCAGTTCCGCCGCCACGGCGAGCCCGGCCACCAGGACGCGGAAGAGTTCTACCTGCGCAGCTTTCCCGAGTGCCGCGCCTCCGACGACTGTATCCAGTACGCGCCCGTCATCCACGGCTTCATGCTGTGGAACGTGTATCCGCAATACCAGACCCGGGCGCCTATCCTCGACGGTTGGAACCATTACAAACTTGTCGTCAGCGGTCGCCGCATGAACGTTTTCATCAACAACTCGCCCCAGCCCATCCTTGCTGTCGGCAACCTTGAGAGCTCGTCCAGCCGAGGGATCATCCAGCTGCGCGGCCCGGCTGTCTTTGCCAACCTCACAATCATTCCTGGTGCAGTCGAAGGGCTGAGCCCGCAGCCTACGCCAGACCCCACCGCCGCCGACGCCGGCATGGTGCGCCGGTGGCAGCTGGGAGCGCAGACGCCCGCACGCTTTGGCCAGGATCCCGCGTTCTCCCAGGGGCCACCCGAGAGTGCGTGGAGACCGGTCACCGCCGGTCGCTTTGGCCTGGTCAACCTGAACCGTGAGTTCGAACTCGTCCGACACCCGCCCTCGTTCACCTGGCTCCGCACCACTGTCACGTCCGGCACGGCACAGGACAAGCTCGTTCAGCTGGGCTGGCTGGGCCATGTCTGGGTTTTCGTCAACGGCAAGCTGATCACCCAGGGCAAGAACCTCTACGACCCCGAGTATGAACGCCGTGAGCCGGACGGCCGCCTCTCCATTGAAAATGGCAGCTTCCGCATTCCCCTGCAGAAGGGTTTGAACCAGATCACCCTGGTACTCAATAGCGCGGTCCACGACAAACCCACCACGATCAACTACTACGGCTGGGGAGCGATCCTGCGCTTTCAAGACCCCCAGGGGCTGCACCTACCCCGACTGTAGAGACCCAGCCCCGCCCAGGCACCGTTGCACGGACGCTCGAGTCTGCCGGGAACGCCGAGGTGGAGCGATACACTAGCACCATGGCTGTTCTGCGCTCTATGGGCACCACGCTCGAGATGATCAAGTGGGAGCACTCCATCTTCGCGCTCCCTTTCGCGCTGACGGCAGCATTGCTGGCGGCCGATGGCTGGCCGAGGCCGTTGCAGCTGCTCTGGATCGTGGTCTGCATGGTGACCGCGCGTGCAGCCGCCATGGCTTTCAATCGCTGGGCCGATGCCACGCTCGATGCGGCCAATCCACGGACCGCGATCCGTGCGATTCCGGCCGGTATTCTCTCCAGGAACTTCGTAGGAGGGTTCACCCTCGTGTCGGCGCTCTGCTTCATGCTTGCCGCGGCGCAGCTCAACCGGCTGACCCTGCTGCTGTCGCCCGTCGCGCTCGCAATCGTCCTTGCGTACTCGTACACCAAGCGATTCACACGGTGGTCGCACGTCTTCCTCGGCCTGGCGCTGGGCGTCGCCCCGGCAGCAGCATGGATTGGTATCCGCGGTTCGCTCGATCCGCGCATCCTGGTGCTGACAGCAGCGGTACTGTTCTGGGTCGCGGGCTTCGATGTCTTCTACAGCTGCCAGGATGCGGAGCACGATCGTACTGTCGGTCTACACTCCGTGCCGGCGACCTTCGGCATCAAGGGAGCGTTCTGGATCGCTCGCGCGATGCACCTCGCGATGCTGGCGCTGCTGGTGCTGCTGGTTCACCTGTTTGGGCTGGGAGCCGCGGGGCTGGTGGCTGTCGCGCTGGTCGCCGCGTTGCTGCTCTATGAACACGCGATCATCTCGCCTGGGGACCTGTCGCGGATCGACGCCGCGTTCTTCACCCTGAACGGGGTCGTCTCCATCGTGTTCTTCGTTTCGATCGCAACCGCCGTCTTTCTGGGACGGCACCACCGGGGATGATGCCGTCCCATGGAAGTGAGCTCTGCTGCCGGCGGCTTACAGTGCGGACCTGCGGCCCGTGATGATCTGGATCAGAAGCACAACGATCGCCAGCACCAGCAGGATGTGGATGTAGGCGCCGATTGCGTGGAAGCTCACTAAGCCAACCAGCCAAAGAACCAGAAGGATCACAAAGATAGTCCACAAGATATATGTCTCCTCACCGCCGTAACTGCAGTTCCGAGACAGTAGGTTGCACGAGCTCGCATTGCGGTTGCGTGCGCTCGAAGGTTTCTCCACGCTGGCGTTCCCGCATGGAGGAGCGCAGAAGGGAATAGATGCGGGTCGCGATCCAGGGAGAAAAAGGTTCATTCAGCCATGAGGCAGCTCTGCGGCTTGCACCGGATCTCACGGATCTGCAGTGCTGCGCGCTGTCGTCCCAAGTCTTTGAGCAGCTGACGGCTGGCAAGGCAGATGCCGCGGTGGTTCCTATCGAGAACTCGCTCGCCGGTTCGGTGCTGGAGCACTATGATCTGCTCCTCGCGCACCCGGTCTCGATCGAGGCCGAGCTGCTTCTGCGTATCCGCCACCAGTTGATTGCCGCACCCGGCGTGCCGCTCTCGGCCATACGCGAGGTCTATTCCCACCCGGTCGCCCTGGCACAGTGCCGCAACTTCTTCAGTACCAACCCCCGGCTCCGCGGCCTGCCCTTCTACGACACGGCTGGCTCGGCCGCGCATGCTGTGCAGGCGGGCAGGGATGTAGCCGGCATCGCCAGTGAGCAGGCCGCGCGCGAGTACGGCGGCGAGATCCTGGTGGCCGATATCGAGGACCACGCCCAGAACTACACCCGCTTCCTGCTGCTACGTCCTGCGCCCGGCCGCCAGGGCGCGGCGGCTGCTGAGGCGCGGCTAGAAACCGGTGGTGTGGCACCGGCTGGTACCGTTACATCCGGGTTTTCAGGCGCCAACAAGGTGTCGCTTGCCTTCGCCGTTCCCAACCACCCCGGCTCCCTGGTCAGTGCCCTCCAGATCTTTGCCAGCCACGGCCTCAACCTGTGCCGGCTGGAATCGCGGCCGGTTCCGGGCACCCCGTGGGAGTACGTTTTCTACGCCGACTATCAGCTTGAGGACCTTGTATCTGCTGAACATGCGCTGCTGGAACTGTCCCGGGTATGCTCCTTTGTCAAAGAGCTTGGCCGGTATCGTGCAGCTCCCCCTGTCACCCTGGCCAGGGAGTCCGACGTGCCGGTGTGAAGGTCTCCGCGCCCGGCAGCGGCGGCGCGTGCTGGCCCATTGCGGCGGAAGCTGCGGTACCTTCGTGCCCGAAACGCTGGATTTCGTTCACACGGGGCAGCGTACCGGCCGATACAACAGTCACATGAGAGCAGCCTAGTGAGCAAGGCTCCAGCACACCACTCCTTTTTCTGGCAGGTCTTTCTTGCGCTCTGGAGAGAAGACCTGCCACTGTTTTGCCCTGCATCTTTTCAGGGGTCCTTGCGTCCAATAGCAGTAAGTTGATAAGGGTACACTCATGTCTAATGACTTCCTCAGTATCATACGTCCGAGCGGTACCGCCCAGCGCGGCGACCGCGAGGAGCGTACAGGCACCAAGAAAAGAACGCTTCCGGTCCTGCCACTGCGCGATACGGTCTTGTTTCCCCACGCCGTGCTGCCACTCACGGTCGGGCGCGAAGGCTCCATCCAGCTGATCCAGTCACTGGGGGAAGAGAAGACCATCGTCGTGGTGGCCCAGCGCGATTCCCGGATGGATTCGCCGCAGCCTTCCGACTTGCACACCTACGGAACCATCGCGACGATCCACAAGGTCGTGAAGATGCCGAACCAGAGCCTCTTTGTCTTTACAGAAGGGGTCGAGCGGGTTCGCCTGGATGAGTTCGAGCAGCTGGAACCCTTCATGACGGCTACGGTCGAGTCGGCGCCAGAGCTGGCTGCCATCGCCGGACCTGAGCTTGAAGCACTGCAGCGCAATATCGTTTCTGATTTCCAGCAGATTGTTGCCGCCTCGCCGACACTCTCCGATGAATTGCAGAGTATCGCGGCGCAGATCGAGGATGGCGCGCGCCTGGCGGACTTTGTGGCCTCTTCGCTGCCCTTCCTTACCACCGCTGACAAGCAGGAGCTGCTTGAAACACCCGATGTAACCAAGCGCCTGGAACGCGTGAACAAGC
>CAXTEW010000129.1:0-8271 GCA_964243175.1 uncultured Acidobacteriaceae bacterium | reverse complement strand
AGACGTATGCCGGAAGCACTGAACGTAACGAACCCTGGGTAGGACACGGTCACCGTGTAGATGCCGATAGGCAGGTGGAGAAACTCGTAAGCGCCGTCCGCTTGCGACTTCCCCTGAAACGCAACGCCGGTCGCGGCATTGGTTGCTGTAATGCTGGCATTCGGAATCACTGAACCGCTTGGGTCGGTGACTGTTCCACGGATACGCGCCGTCACATCCGCAGCATGCAGCGAGGGAGATGCCGCAAGCAGCAATGTAGCAAGAGCAAGAAGGCTATGGCCCGGGTTGCGCTTCATCATCAATCGTGATTCCTCGATAGGGTCTAAGCAGGGCGCGCTGTAAACAGCAACACTCTTATTTCCCTTCACAATGCAATTCACCGGCCAAAGTGTTCTTCCAGTCGAACTCTCCCTACACTCGCCAAATGGGAGCGATTTCCGGATCTGAGAACGCTTTCGGCAGGGAGAATACCTGCGATACCTTTCGGGATACATAGAAAGATACGCAAATTCATAAGGGAGCGACGCAGGCTAGATCGTAACGAGGCGAAACATGCAGGAGCCTCAAGCGAGGGGACGTTCCGGGAAGGGAGCTGCCGTGCAGGGCTCCGGGCGATCCCGGCTCAGATCGTGGACTCCCAAGATTAAGGAGGCGGGGTGCTCTCTAGGCGTTGGCGGCGGCGCTGATGGCGGCGGCCTTGTTCTTCTTGGCTTCGTGGCTGCCCAGCAGCGCTTCGAGCTGGGTCAGCAGGTCGTGGGTGTTCATGGGCTTGACCAGCATCTTGTCCGCGCCCTCTTCTTCCCACTCCGAGCCGGGCAGGGGAAACGCGGTCAGCATGGCAACAGCAGGGCGGTAGGGCGCGCTTTTCGCGGCCTTGACCACTTCCATCCCGGCGACGTCGCTCTCCATGCGCATGTCGGTAATGACCATGTCATAGGTATGGGTCTTGATCTTGGTGCGGCCTTCCCGCGCCGACGCCGCGGTTTCTACCTCGAAGCCGCTGATTTCAAGCACAGCCTTCAGGGTAAGCAGAATGGTGAGTTCGTCGTCCACCAGCAAAATGCGGCGCTTCCCTGTCATCGCTGTCCTTTCAGCCGTTTCCAATCCCAGCCAGAAGCCGATTCTAGCAGGCACCGCCGACGGGGCGCTGCCGGGTGCCCGGCATCTTTCCGCAAACGCACACTATGGGCATCGACGGCTGCGGCATCCAGGGTTTTGGCCCGCGCCGCCAGTTGGTCCCGCGGCAGTCCTCGCCAGCGCCCGGCAGGCTGACCGGCCCAAAACGGGAGAGCCCCGGCGGATAGGCAGCATTGCCCGCTCGCTTTCTCGCAGAGGCGGCACACTGCGGGGTCCGTGGCCGGGCGCGCCGGCCGCCTGTTGCGGACCGATGATATGCTCGAACAGGGGATGTACGTCCCTACGTACGCGGAGGAAGTCATCGATAAACGTTCGGCCAAGCAGTTCATTCGGATCAACGACAAGATTCGTGCACGGGAAGTGCGCGTAATCGACGAAAACGGCGAGCAACTGGGCATCCTGGTGCCATTCGAGGCGCTCAAGATCGCTCGCGAACGCGGGCTCGATCTCGTCGAAGTCTCGCCCAGTGCCGTGCCGCCCGTGTGCCGGATCCAGGACTACGGCAAGTTCCTGTACGAGAAGGACAAGAGCGACAGGGCTGCGCGCAAGAAGCAGAAGATCATCGTCATCAAGGAAGTCAAGTTCTCGGTTACGGTCGATGAGCATGACTACCAGACCAAGAAAAACCAGGCAGTCCGCTTCCTGGGTGAGGGCGACAAGGTCAAGGCCAGCCTGCGCTTCCGTGGGCGGCAGATGGCGCACCGCGACCTGGGCTACAACATCATCCATCGCCTGATCACCGACATCGGCGACATGGGCACGGTGGAGTTCATGCCGCGGATGGAAGGGACCACGCTGCACGCGATCCTGGCACCAGGCAAGAAGGTGCTGGCTGAAAAGGAAGCGGCGGCAAAGAAGGCGAATCCTCCGGCACCCGCTCCACCCAAGCAGGAACCCGTGGCGGCTCCTGTCGCAACCCTCCAGTAGGCCTCGCCGCTTTCGAATTGCAATCCGGGCACCAAGCCAGAAGCAGATGCTCCCCCGGGCTGGGCCGGGCCGGCTCACCGCGGTCACCATCGCTGCTGTTGCTGATCGGCCGCGGGAACCATCCCGCTCCACCATAGACTCTCACTGGCTCGCTCTCGGCGGGGTTGTTGACGGAGGCGTTGTGCATTCCTTAGTCCTACTCATGATTGAAACCGAGCAGCCCGAAGGATTGTCGGCGCGCAAGCTGGTGGTCGAGTCAGCCCGGCATAATGTGCTGACGGCCTACAACAGCAAAGAGGGCTTAGCCCTTCTGCATCGCTTCCCAAATGTGGATGCGGTCCTGGTACACGGCCTGATTCCGGACTGCGACGAGGTGATTGCCGCGGTGTTTCGCCAGTCGCCGAAGCTGCCGATCATCGTAGCCAGCCCGGCCACGGACCGCGACTACCCGGGCGCGACCTATGTTGTGCCCAGTCACGAACCAGCAGCGATGCTGGACCTGCTCTCAACCAAGTTCCACGTGTCCATCAAGAACTAGCCTCGGCAGATGTTCAGCCGCTCCAGAACGCGCTGTGTATACTGGCAGATGTTGCAACCAGCTGCAAACTACGCA
This sequence comes from uncultured Acidobacteriaceae bacterium, assembly GCA_964243175.1. Classification (GTDB taxonomy): domain Bacteria; phylum Acidobacteriota; class Terriglobia; order Terriglobales; family Acidobacteriaceae; genus EB88. The sequence goes on along the minus strand of CAXTEW010000129.1, from coordinate 5,594 downwards.
GGAAGAAGCCCATGCCTAAACTGAAGACCCACAAGGGCGCTGCCAAGCGCTTCAAGAAGACTGGTACCGGCAAAATCAAGCGCGGCCAGTCCAAGATGCGGCATATCCTGACCTCGAAAGCAACCAAGACCAAGCGCAAGCTCGCCCACACAGCGCTGGTTTCGGATGCGGACTACGCCAAGGTCGCCCGCATGATTCCCTACGCCTGAGTCCACCGAGCCCGCTAGCGACAGCGGGTCGAAGTGTGGGAGGCTGCCCTGAACAGGGTCGCCGACCCCGGTGCTGCTTCGATCGCAGGAAGCGCCCGAGAGACCAAGGTACGAGCGTGTGAAGAGGTACACCTGCCTCCAGCCGCGAGCCATACATGATCGAAGAAACGGAGCCTGCCCATGCCACGCGTCAAACGTGGAACCAAGCGCAATGATCGCCGCAAAAAGATTCTCAAGCGCGCGAGTGGATACTTCCTTACCAAGTCAAAGCTGTATCAGGCAGCCCAGGAAGCCGTAGAGCGCGGACTGAAGTTCGCCTACAGCGGCCGCAAGCAAAAGAAGCGGCAGTACCGCTCCCTGTGGATCGTCCGCATCAATGCCGCTGCCAAGATCAATGGCATCTCCTACTCGCTGCTGATCAACGGCCTCAAGAAGGCCGGCGTTGAGTTGGATCGCAAGATCCTGGCCGATATGGCGGTGAACGATGAGCAGGGTTTCGCTGCCCTGGTCGTGCAGGCCAGGTCTGCCCTGGGCACGACAGCAAACGCGGCATAGCCCAGCCACTTCTTCCATCACTCACGCAAGCGCGGCCTCCGGGTCGCGCTTTTCGTTGTTAGTGAAACAATGCATTCTCTTCGCCCGCGTTGCTGCACAACGCGGGCCCCGGGCGAGGCATCTCCACACAGCGAGAGGAAACCCCAATGGCGAACGACGATCTAGCACTGAAGAACCTGATTGCAGTCCTGCGCGATGGAGAAAAGGGTTTCGTCGATATCGGCGAGCACCTGCAGCACCCGGAACACAAGTCTTTCTTCATGGAGGAAGCCAAGGTTCGAGGCGCGTATGCGAATGAACTGGAGCGCGCGATCAACCGGGTGACAGATGCCGATGTGCATGAAACAGGCACGACGCTGGGTGCGCTACACCGTACCTGGGGCGACCTGAAAGCGAAGCTGGGCGGGGGCGACCACACCCTGCTGGAGTCTGCGGAACAAGGCGAGGACGCGGCCAAGAAGGCGTACAAGGAAGCGCTTGAAGATACCGCTATCTCTGACACCGTGCGCTCGCTGATTGCACAGCAGGCAGAGCACATTCGCCAGTCGCACGACAAGGTTCGCGGTTTCCGCGACGCCACGGCCTAGTCAACTGCTGTAAGTGGAGGGCGCATCCGCCAGGGTGCGCCTTTTCGTGCGCCTTCATCTGCCAATCCGGACGTGGCTCTCTCCAAAGGAGATAATGACGGTATGATCCGCTCTTATAACGGCCGCTCGCCCGTCGTGCTGGATAGCTGCTATGTCGACTTGTCGGCGCAGGTGATCGGCGATGTGGAACTTGGCGAACAGGCTAGCATCTGGATGAACGCCGTAGTGCGTGGTGACGTGCATTCCATCCGAATCGGCGCGCGGAGCAATGTGCAGGATTGCGTTGTACTCCACGGCATGCGGCACCTGTATCCCGTTTACGTCGGGGAAGGTGTTTCAATCGGCCACAACGCGACGGTGCACGGCTGCGTCGTCGGCGATAACTGCCTGATCGGCATCGGCGCTACAGTTCTGAACAATGCGCGCATCGGCGAAGGCTCGATCATCGCGGCGGGGTCCGTCATCCCGGAGGGCATGGTCATCCCGGCACGGTCGCTTGTGATCGGCGTTCCCGGTGTCATCCGGCGCAGGATTACGGAGGCGGATTACGCAATGATCCAGATGTATGCGAACAACTATCTCGACTATGCCGCGCAGTACCGGCTGGAAGCCGCGCAGGAAACCCGCTAGACGTTGGCGTTGACGTTGTCGCGATGTGCCGCGTACGTGCCCCAGATGATGCAGATGGGGTGCAGCACGAACAAGGCAATGCCGGCAGTCAAAATGCCGAGCGTGATATACAGCAGGCCCATGACAATGGCGCCGATCACGGTGCTGTAGAGCATGCCGAACGGGCCGAGGAACGAAGTAAGGACGAGGGCGAGAATGACGCTTTTGCGACCTGGCATACAGGGACGCCTCCGGGCGGCCTTTCACCCCAGATGAGGGACGCCCCTCGCGGGTTGCCGGCATGCTTCGACGCCACCCGTGGCGGCAGCTCGTGGCCCGGCTGGTAGACTGACGTATCCCATGAGCACCCTGAAAGCAGTCCGCGGAACCCGCGATCTGCTCCCCCCGGAAACCGAGTTATGGAACCACGTCGAGGCGACTGCCCGGCGCCTCTTTGCGCGCTACAACTTCGGGGAGATCCGCACGCCGCTGTTTGAAGACACGCAGCTGTTTGCGCGCGGCATCGGCGAGGAAACCGATGTTGTTTCGAAAGAAATGTACACCTGGGAAGACCGCGCACGGGCGGCGAGCGAGAAAGCCCAGTCACTGACCCTGCGTCCGGAGAACACAGCCGGCGTAGTACGCGCGTACATTGAGCACCAGCTGGGCGAGGCCGGGCTGCTGCAGAAGCTCTACTACATAGGCCCGCAGTTCCGGCGGGAGCGTCCGCAGAAAGGGCGCTACCGGCAGTTCTTCCAGATCGGCGCGGAGGTGATCGGGCCGGCATCCGCGGGGTCGGAAAGCCCGCTGCGCGACGCCGAAGTGCTGGAGATGCTGACGGCGCTGCTGGGCGAGCTTGGCATCGCGGGCTGGCGGCTCGCGATCAACTCGGTTGGCTCCTCCGCGGACCGGCCGCGCTACGTCGCCGCGCTGCGCGAAGCGCTGCGGGATGTGGCGCCGACCATGTGTGCGGACTGCCAGCGCCGCGCCGACACCAATCCCCTGCGCGTGCTCGACTGCAAGGTTCCCGAAGACCAGCCGAAGATCGACGCGCTGCCGAAGATTGCGTATTTTCTCGACGACGCATCGACCGCGCACTTTGCCGCCGTGCGTGCGGCGCTCGATGCGTGCGGGGTCGCGTACACGGTCGATCCCCGGCTGGTGCGGGGGCTGGATTACTACACGCGCACGACTTTTGAGTTCACCCATGACGCGGGACTGGGCACGCAGAACGCGCTGCTTGGCGGCGGCCGCTATGACGGATTGTCCGAGATGCTGGGCGGCGCAAGGGCGCCCGGAATCGGCTTCGCGATCGGTGCGGATCGGCTCATCCTGACGCTGCAGTCACAGGCTGCTGCTACAGGCGTCGCGAGTATTTCGTCGAAGGCTGACGTATTTATCGCACCGGTGGGTGAGGCGCAAAATCCTGCCGCACTGCTGCTGGCCCATGAGTTACGTGCAGATGGCTTGCGGGTGGAACTGGGCGATGGCAGCTTCCGCGTCAAGAAGTCTTTCGAACTCGCGGATAAGCTCGCGAAGAAGATCGTGCTGCTGGGCGAGGACGAAGTAGCCAGCGGCATGCTGACGGTGAAGGATTTCGCAAGCGGCGGGCAGACCAAGGTGCCGCGTGTGGAACTGGCTAAAACCCTAACTCGCCCTCAGCAATATGCGCACACGGTTTAAGGAAGAGAAGCAATGCTTGACCACTTAGGAACACTGCAGCGCACACATACGAGCGGCGCACTGCGCGCGGCGGACGATGGCAAGGAAGTTACGCTGCTGGGCTGGGTCAATCGCCGGCGCGATCATGGCAACCTGATCTTTCTCGACCTGCGCGATCGCTACGGCACCACGCAGATCGTGCTCGACAAGGACCTGTGCTCCGACGGCCACGCGAAGGCGGAGCATGTCCGCCCCGAGTATGTGGTCGCGGCACGCGGTACCGTGCGCCTGCGAGGCGCCGGGGCGACCAACCCCAATATGCCGACCGGCGAAATCGAGATCGTGGCGCGCGAATTACTCGTGTTGAATGACGCGAAGCTCGCACCGTTTTCCCCCGCCGAAGACGCCATCGCCAACGAGGAAGTGCGTCTCAAGTACCGCTATATCGACCTGCGCCGCGCCGAAATGCAGCGCAACTTCCTGGTACGGCACAAGGTCGCGCTCGCCGTGCGGCAGTATCTTTCGGGCGAAGGATTTCTCGAAGTCGAAACACCATTCATGACGCGCTCAACGCCCGAGGGCGCCCGCGATTACCTGGTGCCCAGCCGCGTGCATGCGGGAGAGTTTTACGCGCTGCCCCAGTCGCCACAGTTGTTCAAACAGATCCTCATGATTTCGGGCTTCGATCGCTACTTTCAGATCGCGCGCTGTTTCCGCGACGAAGATCTCCGCGCGGATCGTCAGCCCGAGTTCACGCAGATCGATCTTGAAATGACTTTTCCGCAGCAGGAAACCATCTTCCGCGTGGTCGAAGGTTTCATGGCGGCAGCGTTCGCGGCCGTAGGCATTACGCTGCCTGCGCCTTTTCCGCAGATCACTTACGACGAGGCGATGCGGCGATTCGGGATCGACAAGCCGGACCTGCGTCTGCCCGGGCTTACCGACGTACGCCGCTGCTTTGCCGCTGCGGATCTCCAGACGCTTGCCATCGATCCGGAACTGCCGGTTGTTGTGGTTCGTGTGCCGAAGGTGGGCGAACTATCGCGCAAGGAGCGCGACGACAACCGCGTGCTTTTCGACGGGCGCAAGGGCGCGAAGCTGATAGACGATCTCAAGCGGCTGGAAAAGAGTTTTCCCGCGGCTGTCATTGCGATCCGCGAGCAAACCGCGGCGGCAAGCGATGACCTGCTCCTGCTGGTGGCCGGCGACGCCGTGGCACCGGTGCGCGGGTCCGATACGAAGTCGGCAGGCCGGCTTTCCGAGCGCGAAATCGGCGTGCTTTCCGCGGCCGGCAACCTGCGCGTCGAGCTCGCACGCAAGTACGCCGAACGCCATGGTGCGTTTGCTGAAACAGACAGGGTCGTCGCGGCAGCAGCCGGCGGCATGACCCAGACACTCCAGGGCGGCACCACCTCGACACATCTCGATGCAGGCTCGGCGTTTCAGCCCATCTGGGTCACAGATTTTCCCATGTTTGAGCAGGACGCCGACACCGGCCGCTGGCTGCCTTCGCACCACCCTTTCACCTCGCCGCACGAGGCTGACATGGACCGGCTGACGAGCGATCCGGCCTCGGTCCGAGCGCGCTACTACGATCTCGCAATGAACGGACTCGAACTCGGCTCCGGATCGATCCGAATTCACCGCAAGGATGTGCAGGCGAAGATTTTCGAAGCGCTTGGCATGGATGAGGCCGAAGCGAAAGCCCGCTTTGGCTTCTTCCTCGAAGCACTGGAGTATGGCACCCCGCCGCACGGCGGCATTGCTCTCGGCCTCGATCGCATCGTGATGATCCTGGCCGGCGCCGGCAGCCTTCGCGAAGTCATCGCGTTCCCGAAAACGGCGAAGGCGATCGACCTGATGGTCGATGCGCCTACGCCGGTCTCCGATATGCAACTGCGAGAGTTGCATATACGTACCGTTCTCAAGAGCTGAAGACCGCTAGCCGCCCCTACCGTCTGCGGTGGTGGTG